>NZ_JALZVX010000001.1 GCF_023299985.1 Lacinutrix sp.
AAAAAAGGTTTACACATTAGAAGATAGCACTATAAAACCTGAAGCATTAATCGTTAAAAAAACGTTCTATTTAGGAACCGATAAATATGGTCGAGATCTGCTAAGTCGTATTTTGGTAGGTGCACGAATTTCATTTTTTATAGGCTTTGTAGCAGTTTTCATTTCTTTACTTATTGGCATATTTATGGGAAGCGTAGCAGGTTATTTTGGAGGTAAAGTAGATGCGTTTATTATGTGGATAATAAATGTAACTTGGTCAATACCAACATTATTATTAGTTATCGCTATTACTTTGGCTTTAGGTAAAGGCTTTTGGCAAGTGTTTATTGCAGTAGGTTTAACAATGTGGGTTGAGGTTGCTAGAGTAGTTCGTGGACAAATTATTAGTGCTAAAGAAATGCAGTATGTCACAGCTGCACGTGCTTTAGGATTTAATAACTATCGTATAATTACTAAACATATTTTACCTAATATTATGGCTCCTGTAATAGTTATTTGCGCTGCAAATTTTGCAGCAGCAATATTAATAGAAAGTGGACTTAGCTTTTTAGGTATTGGAGCACAACCACCAATGGCAAGTTGGGGAGCAATGATTAAAGATCATTACAATTATATTATTCTTGGTAAGCCTTATTTAGCTGTTATTCCTGGCTTATGCATTATGCTTTTAGTAATGGCATTTATGCTTATTGGTAATGCTTTACGCGACGCCTTAGATGTTAAAAATTAATAGTAATGATCTTTAGATTGATAAAATTGTATTGATTAGCAACCATCTTTTGGTCAAAAAGTAAAAGTTAATTCTTGTGCAATGTTTTCTCCTTTAGCATTTTTAGCAGGTTGCCATAGTCCAGGTGTTTTGCTAATTAGCTCCTTAAGTTTATTATCTAATTTTGGATAACCAGTTGTAAGCTCTTCTGGTAATACGTTTGTAATGGTTCCATTTTAGTAACTGTAAAATAAACTATTATACCATTTAATTTTTTATTATCTAATACTACTGTCTCAGTTTCTGTATTTTCTATTAAATAGTTTATTAGAGCAGTATTATCTTCAACATAAGTTGCCTCAGTTTCTGGAACAACAGTATAATGTGGATTGTTTTTTCTTCTATTCTCAATTCATTAGTTTCTTTTTCTAAAAAAAGTGTTTTCATCGAAAAGTGTCTGCTGTAGTCTAGAGATTTTAAAAGTTTTTTTTGAGCTTTTGTTAAGTTTTCAGAATTACTGTATTCTCGCCTATCACTTCTTCTATTGTTTTTAATAATAATAATTTCGGTAGAATTAATTTTCTCAATGCGCTGGTTCTCTTCGTCATTATTAAATGGATAAATAGTAGTTGCGTTTACTCATTCGGTTTTGCTAATAGTGGCAAACCGTGAATCTATTCCATAATAGTATTTAGATTCCGTTTTTCTTTGCTTCATGATGTCTTCTAACTCAAGTAACGCAACGTTTTTTGAATGCATTTGGTTTTCGCTAGAGTTATTACAACTCGTAAAACTAAAAGTAGTTACGATTGATAGATATAAAATGATAATTTGATTTATCATAATGAATGTTTTTAAAATTAATGTCTGTCAAATATATTGTGAACATTAGGCTTAACTTATATAACAAATGTAAAAAAAAGTGTAAAATTTGTGTGGAACACTTATTTTTCTGTCATTCAGAGCATAGCGAAGAATCTCAAAAAATTACATAAAGATTCTTGGCCACTATGCTCTAAATTGCAAATTAAATAGAATCAAAAATCTTTTTAAATTTTAAAGGTAATTCATCTTTAAAAGTTACTTTTTTGTTTGTAAAAGGATGTGTAAATTTTAAAGAATAGGCATGCAAGTACAAGCCTTTACCTTTTAAAATTAAATTATCGATTCCATAATTTTTATCTCCTAAAATAGGAGTTCCAATGCTAAGTAAATGCTTACGTAGTTGATGTTTTCTTCCTGTTTCTGGTTTCAATTTCACTAAATTAAGTATGCCAAATCGTTTTGATAAAACACTAGCTTTTAGGGTATAATTAGACTGAGACCTTTTATTATCAATTGCAGAGGTTATTTTGCCTTTTGGCTGCATTTTGCCAAGCGTTACAGCATAATAGGTTTTCTTGATTTTTTTAGCTTTAAAAAGTGCGTTTAGCTCACGAATACTGCTGTTCGCTTTTCCTATTAATAAAAGACCTGTTGTTGGGTAATCTAGCCTGTGCACTGGTTGAGGTATTGTAGCGTCTGCAAGCGTACTCCATTTTAAGTTTTGAGGCAGCGCATTTGCAATAGTTTTAAAAGTATTACCGCTTATTAATATGCCTGCTGGTTTGTGGATAACGGCTAAATACTCGTCTTCAAATAGTACGTCTAGCTTAAAAACAAGTTTAGTTTTTGGAATGCTGTTTTCTAGAATAGATAAGCATATAGTTTCTCCTCCATTTATATAGGTGGAGGAAGTTGCAATAATACCATTAACAGTAATGTAGTCTTTTTTTAAAGCTTTTTTTAATGCAGATTTTGTAAAAGCTAGTTCAAAGATGCCAACACCATACTCTTGAAGTCGAATTGGTTTTGGGAGTTGTCGGACGATGTGGGTTTGTATTTGGTGCATTAGTTATGCAAAATCACCTTTTTTTATCCAATTAAGTTTAAAATTTGATATCTCAGTAAGTATATAGTTGTCAAAAAGAAAAAGGTAATTAAATTAATTTTTACTTTATTAGATTCTTTGTTTTTGTAACGTTTAAATGTTCTAAAGAATAAAATAAGTACGATTATTATTAGTGGTAAATATGATAAAAACTATTATTAAAAAAAAGAATGTGTTTAGTAAAATACTTTTTGTCATACTTTATTATAATTCCATTTTGTTGTTTATGTAGTAATAGATTCTATAGTGAATTAGTCATCCCATCATTCAACTCACCAATATATCCAAGTACTTCTTCCTTTCCAATATCCTTAGAACTAGAAGTAATAAAATGTTTTGGCATCTCCTCCCAAGTCTCTAGCATAATGTTTTTATAATCCTCAACATGTTTGTCTATAGCTTTTGGTTTTAGTTTATCTGCTTTTGTAAAAATCATACAAAAAGGAATACCACCTTCACCTAAATACTGCATAAACTCTAAATCAATAGGTTGTGGTTTGTGGCGAATATCTACTAAAACAAAAGCACAAATCATTTGTTCACGTTCTTGAAAATACTTTGTAATAAATTTTTGAAACACCTTTTTTGTGCTCTTAGAAACCTTAGCATAACCATAGCCAGGTAAATCTACCAAGTACCAATCTTTATTAATTAAAAAATGATTTATTAACTGTGTCTTTCCTGGTCTTCCAGAAGTTTTAGCCAAACTTTTTCTACTAGTTAGCATATTAATAAGAGACGATTTACCAACATTACTTCTACCAATAAAAGCATATTCAGGAAGCATATCTTTTGGGCATTTTGCCACATCAGAATTACTCATTATAAATTCAGCAGATTTTATATTCATCGTTTTCATTTTCCTGCGAAGGCAGGAATCTTATTAAATTAAACAAAATTGCTCTTGTGGGTTTAAAACTTAAGCAGCAATGTAAGGCACAAAAGTAAGCACAATTAGGCAAGCAAAAAAGTAAATTGTGGTATTGGCAAAATCAGAACAGTTTCTTTTCCTTTAGAAAAGAGTTAGAATAGAGAAATCAGCAAAAAAATAACAATTCAGTAAGCAGTTAAAAGCTAGAAACTAGTTGCTAAAAGCTTACTAAAACTTACGCTTTGTCAACCAAGAGCTAAGAATTTTATTAAATTCCTCTGGATGTTCCATCATAGCTGCATGGCCACATTTATCTATCCAAAATAAATCAGAATCTGGAAGTAATTTATTAAATTCGTCTGCAACTTCTGGAGGAGTAACAGCATCATTTTTTCCCCAAATAATACAGGTTGGTGTAGTCATTTTAGGTAAGTCTCTTGCCATATTATGTCTAATAGCACTTTTGGCAATAGTAAGTGTTTTTATTAGTTTAATTCTATCGTTTACAGTTTCGTAAACTTCATCAACTATTTCTTTTGTTGCAATAGCTGGATCGTAAAATACATCTTGTGCTTTTTTCTTAATTACTTCGTAATCACTTCGTTTAGGATAGCTTCCACCCATTGCACTTTCGTACAAACCAGAGCTTCCTGTAATAATTAAAGCTTTTACTTTTTCGGGTCTTAATTTTGTGTAATAGAGACCTATGTGTCCACCTAGAGAATTTCCTAATAATATAACGCTGTCAAATTTTTTAAATTTAATAAACTCTCCCAAGTATTTAGAAAATGCTTTAACATTTGTTTTAATAAGTGGCATAGTATAAACAGGTAATTGTGGAATAATAACCTTGTAACCATCTTTACTAAAGTGGTCTATTACTGCATCAAAGTTGCTTAAGCCACCCATAAGTCCATGTAGAACAATTATTGGTGTGCCTTCTCCAGCTTCAATATAGCTAAACTTTCCTTCAGTAATAAGTGTGTGCGACATTAAGTGTTTTTAGACAATCATTTCAAGCAAATATAGTTATTTCAAATAAAAAAAAAGATAATTTTTTAGATACTTCAAAAAACTACACTACTGCAAATATTAACAGGTGTTCATTACTATTTTTTTAGTTTTTTAACCTATTGAAAGCTATATGTTTAAATGCTTTAGTCAACTTTTTAAATATATAAAACACATGGTTATTATAACTATTTATTAACAATGTGGTAAATTGTGGTAAAAAGTGGTAATATTTTCAATATATTTGACTCTTATTCGTTTACATATAAAAATATCACATTGAACTCATTAATAGGAACATACGAATGTAAAGCAGATACCAAAGGAAGGTTAATGCTGCCTGCTGCGCTTAAAAAGCAGTTGGCTCCTGTGTTGCAAAATGGTTTTGTGTTAAAGCGCGCAGTTTTTCAGCCTTGTTTAGAATTGTATCCAATGGCAGAATGGGAAACGTTAATGCAAAAGGTAAATAGTTTGAATCGTTTTAAGAAAAAGAATAACGATTTTATTCGCAGGTTTACAGCAGGAGTAAAAATGGTTGAAGTAGATGCAAGTGGAAGGTTATTAATCCCGAAAGATTTAACAATTTTCGCAAACATTTCTAAAAATGTTGTAGTGTCTTCAGCAATAAACATTGTGGAGATTTGGGATAAGGATAAGTATGAACAAGCCATTGATGATGCGACTGTAGATTTTGCAGATTTAGCTGAAGAAGTCATGGGGCAAGATGAGGAAGGCGATGGAATATCATAATCCTGTATTGTTAAAAGAAACTGTGGATGGCTTAAATATTAAGCCAGACGGTATTTATGTGGATGTCACTTTTGGTGGAGGAGGTCATAGTAAAGAAATATTAAGTCGTCTTGGAGAAAACGGAAAACTATTTGCTTTCGATCAAGATGCAGACGCTTTAGAAAACACTATTGACGATTCTAGGTTTACACTTATTCATGAAAATTTTAGATATATAAAACGATTTTTAAGATTTCATGGCGCAAAAGAAGTGGATGGTGTTTTGGCAGATTTTGGAGTCTCTTCGCATCAATTTGATGTGGCTGAACGTGGGTTTTCAACACGGTTTGAAGCAGAGTTAGATATGCGAATGAACCAGAAAAGTCAATTATCTGCTTTTCATGTATTAAATGAATATGACGAAGCGCAACTTAAACAAGTTTTATTACAATATGGAGAATTGCGTGCTGCACCAGCAATGGCAAGTTTAATTGTGGAGTTTCGTAAAGATGAAACAATAAGAACTAGCAATCAACTTAAAAAAGTGCTACAAAAGTTTTTGTCACCAAAGCATGAGAATAAAATATTAGCTCAAATATATCAGGCTATTAGAATAGAAGTGAATCAAGAAATTGAAGCTTTAAAAGAATTTTTATCTCAAACACCAGAAATTCTAAAACCTAACGCAAGATTAAGCTTAATAAGTTATCACTCACTAGAAGATAGGTTAGTAAAGCGTTTTATAAGAAACGGATTATTTGAAGGTGAGCCAGAGCGAGATGTTTTTGGTAATTTTGAAGTACCACTTAAAAAAGTTGGAAAGTTAATAATCCCTTCAGCTGAAGAAATTAAAATAAACAGTAGATCAAGAAGTGCAAAGCTTAGGATTGCTGAGAAAATATAAAGTAACGTCACTTCGAGTGGTTTGTGAAGCATGAACAAATTGTATCGAGAAGCATTTAAAAAAGATTGAGTAAAGCGAAATCAAATTAATGTAATAATAGTCACAATTGAATGAGAAATTAAATTCGTGTATTTGTGGCAAAAAAAAAGAGATTCCTGCCTACGCAGGAAGTGATATGAAAAAAAACATCTATAGCATATTAAGAGGAACGTTTCTAGTAAGCGACGATTCTTTTAAGAACTGGAGAATGATTCTCTTCATTTCTGTATTGGCTATAGTGATGATTGCTAGTTCTCATAGTGCAGATAAAAAAGTACATGAAATAGCAAGGCTGAGTAATGAGGCAAAAGACTTACGGTCTGCGTTTGTGGATGGTAGAAAAACGTTGTCAGAGTTAAAAAAAGAATCTGTAGTATCAGTAAAAATGAAGAAAAAAGGCTTGAAAACGTCAGAAGTTCCGCCTCAAAAAATAAAAGTTAAAAGTAAAGAATAGGTAATAGTGGCAGTAAACGAAACAAACATATTAAACCGATTGTATTTTGTAGCTGGATGTATGTTCATCTTCGGTATTGCTGTGGTTGTAAAACTGTTATTAATACAGTATGTAGATGGTGATGCATATCGAGAGCTAGCTGAGAAACGCACTATTGAAAATAAGCCAATTCCTGCAAATAGAGGTAACGTGTATTCTGTAAATGGAAATTTATTAGCGACTTCAATTCCTAAATACGATATTAGAATAGATACTAAAACACCTAAGAAAAAAGTATGGCAAGAACAAATAGGGCCTTTATGCGATTCGTTGTCTCGATACTCAGGTAAATCTTCAAGTTATTATAGAGAGAATTTAAGAAAAGCAAGAGCAAAAAAAAACAGATACTATTTGTTGGCACGAGATATTGGCTATTCAGAATATTTAAGATTACGTGATTTTCCATTATTAAAATTAGGTGCTTACAAAGGCGGTTTAATTGTAGAGCAAACAACAAAGCGTGAGCATCCAATGGGAGAAGTAGCTATGAGAACCATAGGTTACGAACGTACAGATGAAAATGGAGATGTATCAAGACCAGGATTAGATGGTGCTTTTGGAGAAAAATATCTTAAAGGTAAAGATGGTCACCGTTGGAAACAAAAAATAGGTAAAGGCCAATGGAAACCTATTAGAGATAATAATGAAGTTGAACCACAAGATGGTTACGATATCTACACAACAATTAATACTAACATTCAAGATATTGCGCACCATTCTTTATTAGAGCAATTAGAAAAATATGATGCAGAACATGGTTGTGTTGTTGTAATGGAAGTGAAAACAGGAGAGATTAGAGCAATTTCAAATTTAGGTAAATCTAAATCTGGAAAGTACTACGAGAAAAGAAATTATGCTGTTTGGGAGTCTCACGAGCCAGGTTCAACGTTTAAATTAATGGCAATGATGGCTGCTTTAGAAGATAAGGTGGTTGATACTTCTACTATTATTGATACTAAAAATGGCTATAAAACTTTTTATGGAAGAGGTATTACAGATACGCGTGGTTACGGTAAAATTTCAGCAGGAAAAGCGTTTGAGAAATCGTCTAACATTGGTTTAGCAACTATAATTGATGATAATTACTCTAAAAGCCCTAACAAGTTTATAGATAGGTTAAAACAATGGAAGCTTCATGAGAATTTAAACCTTCCAATTATTGGTGAAGGAGAGCCTATAATACCAAAACCAGGAGATGATATATGGAGTCGTAATGCTTTGCCATCTATTGCTTATGGTTATAATTTACAATTAACACCATTACAAACTCTAACATTTTACAATGCAGTAGCTAACGATGGCGAAATGCTAAAGCCTCGTTTTTTACGTCAAGTGCGAGAATTAGATCGTGAGGTGGAAAGTTTTGAAAAAGAAGTTCGTGTAAAAAAAATTGCTTCTAACGAAACGATAAAGAAAGCTCAAAAATTACTTGAGAATGTTGTGGAGCATGGAACAGGAAGTGGAATGTATTCAAAATACTTTTCAATGGCTGGAAAAACAGGAACAGCTAGAACAGACTACAGTAATTTCGAGGAGTGGAAAAAAGATAAAAAGTACGTATCGTCTTTTGCAGGATATTTTCCAGTGGAGAATCCTAAATATTCTTGCATTGTAGTAATACATAAGCCAAGCACAAAAGTTGGATACTATGGAGCAGATGTTACTGGTCCTGTATTTAAACGCATAGCACAAAAGATTTTTACAGACACACCTATTATTGATGAAATTGAGTCATTAGAAGTTGAAAATGCTTCTGTTGAAAATGAGTTTCAAAAATATTACGACACAGCAAATACTTACCTAACAATTATGCCAAACGTTGTTGGTTTGCCAGTAATGGATGCTATTGCCTTGTGCGAAAATTTAGGTTTAAAAGTACGAATGAATGGTAATGGAGTTGTTAAGTCGCAATCCATCCCTAAAGGACAAAAAGTAAAAAATAATCAAACTATAGTTTTAGAATTATCGTGATTTTATTAAAAAACATATTATATAAAGTAACTATCAATACTGTTGTTGGGTCAACAAATGTATCTGTAAAAGATATTCATTTTAACTCGCGTAGCATTGAAGTTAACGATCTGTTTGTTGCTATAAAAGGTAGTGCTGCAGATGGTCATGATTATATAGAAAAAGCGATAGCGCAAGGTGCAATTGCTGTGGTTTGCGAGCAGTTGCCTAAGGATGTAAAAGAAGGTGTTAGTTATATTGTTGTAGAAAATTCTAGTTCAGCTTTAGCAATTATGGCTTCTAATTTCTATGGCAATCCTTCAGCAAATTTAAAGCTTGTTGGTGTTACAGGAACTAATGGAAAAACAACCATTGCAACTTTATTGTTTCAACTATTTAAAAATGCTGGTTATAAAGTCGGTTTACTTTCTACAGTAATAATTAAAGTAGATAATAAAGATTATAAGGCTACGCATACAACGCCAGATTCGTTAACCATTAACCGTTATTTAAAAGAAATGAATGACGAAGGTGTCGAGTTCTGTTTTATGGAAGTGAGTTCACACGGTATTCATCAAAAAAGAACTGAAGGTTTACAGTTTCAAGGTGGCATTTTTACCAATTTAACACACGACCATTTAGACTATCATGATACGTTTGCTGAGTATCGCGATGTCAAGAAAGTATTCTTCGATAATCTAGGAAAACATGCTTTTGCTTTAACAAATGCAGACGATAAAAATGGAGTAGTAATGCTTCAAAATACAAAAGCAAAACAATACAAATACGGATTAAAAAATTACGCAGATTATAAAGCGCAAATTCTTGAAAATTCGTTTAGCGGAATGTTGTTAAAAGTGAACGATAGTGAGGTTTGGACAAGGTTAATAGGTGGTTTTAATGCTTCAAATGTATTAGCTATTTACGCTACTGCAGAATTATTAGGACTTGAAAAAACAGAAATTCTGCGATTAGTAAGTGAGTTAGAAAGTGTAAGCGGGAGATTTCAATATTTAGTTTCAGAAGAAAAAATTACTGCCATTATAGATTATGCACATACACCAGACGCATTAAAAAATGTTCTGGAAACTATAAATACTATTCGTACAAAAAACGAAGAATTAATTACTGTTGTTGGTTGTGGTGGAGATCGCGATGTTACTAAGCGTCCAAAAATGGGACACATAGCATCAGCATTAAGTACAAAGGTGATTTTTACTAGTGATAACCCAAGAACTGAAGTTCCAGAAACTATAATTGAAGCAATAGAAAAAGGTGTAGAGCCTCAAAATTTTAAGAAGACTTTGTCTATTGTAAGTAGGAAACAAGCTATTAAAACGGCTTGTCAATTGGCAAGCGCAGGAGATATAATATTAATCGCAGGAAAAGGTCATGAGACTTATCAGGAGGTAAATGGAGAGCGTACAGATTTTGATGATTTCAAAATTGTAAAAGAATTATTAAAACAATTACAGAAATAAATAACAAACAATAGAATATGCTGTATTACCTATTCGAATATTTAGAAAAACATTACCAAACGCCAGGAGCGAGTTTGTTTCAGTTTATCACATTTCGTGCTGCATTGGCTATCATTCTATCATTGTTATTTTCTACAATTTTCGGAAAGAAAATCATTTTATTTCTTCAAAAACAACAGGTTGGAGAATCGGTTAGAGATTTAGGTTTAGATGGGCAAATGGAGAAAGCTGGTACACCAACAATGGGTGGAATCATCATCATTTTAGCCACGTTAGTTCCTGTGTTGTTATTAGCCAAACTAGATAATATTTATGTGATAATGTTAATTGTAACCACACTTTGGATGGGCTTAGTTGGGTTTACAGACGATTATATAAAAGTCTTCAAAAAAGATAAAGGTGGATTAAGCGGAAAGTTTAAAATTTTAGGTCAAGTAGGTTTGGGAATATTTGTAGGTGCTATTATGTATTTCCATCCGGGAGTAACTATTAAAGAAGATGTTAGTGCAACGGATAATATTGAAGTAGTACAAACGGTTGATGGTGAAACAAATCAAATTCGACCAGCAGTAAAATCTACTAAAACAACTGTTCCTTTTATGAAAAATAATGAGTTTGAATACTCAAAATTGATTAGTTGGTTAGGCGATGATTATGCAAAGTACGCTTGGTTAATTTTTATTCCAATTGTTATCGTTATTGTAGCTGGAGTGTCTAATGGCGCCAATTTAACTGATGGGATTGATGGTCTTGCTGCTGGAAGTTCCGCTATAATTGTTTTTGCATTAGCCATTTTTGCTTTTGTTTCCGGAAATATTTTTTTCTCAGATTATCTTAATATAATGTTCATTCCGCAATTAGGAGAGTTGGTGATTTTTACAGCTGCATTTGTGGGAGCATTAATTGGTTTTCTTTGGTATAATACTTTTCCAGCTCAAGTGTTTATGGGCGATACGGGAAGTTTAACCATTGGAGGAATCATTGCGGTAATAGCGATCGCAGTTAGAAAAGAATTATTAGTTCCATTATTATGCGGAATCTTTTTTGCCGAGTCGCTTTCAGTAATTCTACAAGTGACTTGGTTTAAATACACAAGAAAAAAACATGGTGAAGGGCGTCGCATTTTCAAAATGGCGCCATTACATCATCATTATCAAAAATCTGGATATCACGAAAGTAAAATAGTAACACGTTTTTGGATTGTTGGAATTTTTCTAGCAATTCTATCAATTGTTACGTTGAAACTTAGATAGTAAAAATTAATGTCACACTGAGCTTGTCGAAGTGTTTTTAAAAATAGAAAATCATTTGTCATTCCTGCGAAGGCAGGAATCCACAATAAAACAAGAAAGCAAATGGATTCCTGCTTTCGCAGGAATGACAAAACTAGAGTAAAAAATGAAACGATTAGTAATTCTTGGTGGAGGAGAAAGTGGAGTTGGTACTGCGCTTTTAGGAAAAGCGAAAGACTATGATGTTTTTGTTTCAGATAAAGGAAAAATAAAAGAAGAGTACAAGAAAGTTCTTATACATAATGAGATTGAATGGGAAGAAGAACAGCATACAGAATCTAAAATTCTAAATGCAGATGTTGTAATGAAAAGCCCAGGAATTCCAGATAAGGTTGAATTGATTCAAAAGCTTGTCGCGAACAAAATCCCTGTGATTTCTGAAATTGAATTTGCTTCAAAATATTCCAATGCAACCATTGTTGGAATTACTGGTAGTAACGGGAAAACAACAACGGCTTCTCTAACACATCATATTCTAACGCAAGAATTAAATGTTGGTTTGGCAGGAAATATTGGCGACAGTTTTGCGAAACAAATTTTAGAAGATGATTTTAAAAACTATGTGTTAGAAATTAGCAGTTTTCAATTAGATGGCATTGTAGATTTTAGGCCAAATATAGCTGTGCTTACCAATATTACACCAGATCATTTGGATCGCTACGATTATAAGTTTGAAAATTATATCGATTCAAAATTCAGAATAGCACTAAATCAAACCAAAGAAGATTATTTGATTTATGATGCAGATGACGAAGTGATTAATAATTGGTTAAATCAGAATACTATTCAATCCACATTATTGCCATTTTCATTAGTAAAACCAATTGAAAATGGAGCGTATTTAGACAAAGAGAATATAAAAATAACAATAGATAACAACCATATAATTATGCCAACCAAAAATCTAGCTTTAGAAGGGAAACACAATATTAAAAATGCAATGGCTGCAGCAACAGTTGCAAATTTGCTAAAAATAAGAAAACAGACTATTCGTGAGAGTTTAGAAAATTTTCATGGTGTTGAACATCGTTTAGAGCAAGTACTTAAAATTAATAAAGTACAGTACGTAAACGACTCTAAGGCAACAAATGTAAATGCAACGTATTATGCTTTAGAAAGTATGGATGCGCCAACGGTTTGGATTGTTGGTGGTGTAGATAAAGGCAATGATTATAAAGAGTTGTATCCATTTATAAACGAAAAAGTAAAGGCTATTATTTGTTTAGGCATAGACAATGAAAAGCTAATGGAAAGCTTTGGAAATATGGTTGATATTATTATAGAAACTCAGTTTATGAGCGAAGCTGTGAAAATAGCTTACAAAGTAGCTGAAGCAGGTGATAATGTGTTGCTGTCTCCAGCGTGTGCTAGTTTTGATTTATTCGAAAACTATGAAGACAGAGGAAGGCAATTTAAAAATGCAGTGAGGAATTTATAATAATAAATAACACTGAGTTGTCATTCCTACGAAGGTAGGAATCCACAATAAAACAAGAAAGCAAATGGATTCATGCTTTCGCAGGAATGACAGAAAATATAATACAAGAGTAAAAGTGCAACAAGTATTTAATAACATAAAAGGAGATCGATTAATCTGGGCAATAGCTGCTTTGCTAGCTATTTTCTCATTCCTTCCTGTGTATAGTGCTGCAAGTAATTTGGTAAATGTAGGAGGAGGAAATACGTTCTCTTATTTTATTAAACACTTTATGCATTTATTTTTAGGCTTCTCAATAATGTATGGTGTACATAAAGTGCCATATCGTTATTTTAGAGGTTTATCTATGGTAATGATTCCAATAGTTTTGGTGTTATTAGTAGTTACTATTTTACAAGGCACAACAATTGAAGGCGCAAATGCTAGTAGATGGATTCGTATTCCGTTTGTTAATATGTCTTTTCAAACATCCACTTTAGCATCAGTAGTGTTAATGGTATATGTGGCAAGATATATGTCTAAAATAAAAGACAAAGAAGTCTCTTTTAAAGAATCAATATTGCCACTTTGGGTACCTGTTTTTTTAGTTTTAATATTGATTTTACCATCAAACTTTTCAACTACAGCATTAATCTTTTTAATGGTAGTTATATTGGTGTTTTTAGGAGGTTATCCCATACAATATTTGGGAATTATTATTGGAATAGGCATTGTTTCTTTGTTGCTATTTATAACAGTAGCAAAAGCTTTTCCAGATAAAATGCCAAACCGTATTGACACATGGATGAGTAGGATTGAGAATTTTTCAGATGGAGGAGATACAGAGGCAGATTATCAAATTGAAAAAGCAAAAATAGCAATAGCATCTGGTGAGTTAACAGGTGTTGGGCCAGGAAAAAGTACGCAGAAAAACTTTTTACCACAATCGTCTTCCGATTTTATATTCGCAATCATTATAGAAGAATATGGGCTAATTGGTGGTTTTTTTCTAATGATATTATACATGTGGTTATTGTTTAGAATAGTGATAGTGGCACAAAAATCGGACACCATATTTGGAAAGTTATTAGTGCTTGGTGTTGGAATTCCAATAGTATTTCAAGCCATGATTAATATGGCTGTAGCAGTAGAATTATTTCCAGTTACAGGTCAAACTTTACCGTTAATTAGTAGTGGTGGAACTTCTATTTGGATGACATGTTTAGCCATAGGAATTATATTAAGTGTAAGTGCAAAAAGAGAAGAAATAAAAGATAAAGAAAGCGAAGAAGGAATTGAGGATAATCCATTAGAAATTCTTTCGGAAGCATTATAGAGGCGTTGCATCGTAATGTCTTAATACAAGGATAAAAGTGAGTAAAAACAAAACATATAAAATTATACTATCAGGAGGTGGAACAGGTGGACACATCTATCCAGCTATTGCTATAGCTAACGAATTAAAACTGCGTTTTCCAAACGCTGAGTTTCTTTTTGTAGGTGCAAAAGACCGTATGGAAATGGAGAAAGTACCTCAAGCTGGTTATAAAATTAAAGGCTTGTGGATTACAGGAATCCAGAGAAAACTTACGCTTAAAAATTTAATATTTCCATTTAAACTTATTAATAGTTTATGGAATGCTAGAAAAATTGTCAAGCAATTTAAGCCAGATGTTGCAATAGGAACTGGTGGTTTTGCTAGTGGTCCATTATTACAAGTGGCAGCTTCTAAAGGAATACCTAGTTTAATACAAGAGCAAAATTCATATCCAGGAATTACAAATAAATTGTTATCTAAAAAGGTTCAGAAAATATGTGTGGCTTATAATGATTTAGAAAGGTTTTTTTCAAAGGATAAAATAATAAAAACTGGAAATCCAGTACGTCAGGATTTGTTAGATATTCATTCAAAAAGAACAGCTGCAATAAAACATTTTAATTTAGTTGAAGATAAAAAAACACTATTGGTTTTAGGCGGAAGTCTAGGAGCAAAAGCCATAAACGAATTATTAAAAAACGAACTGGATTTTCTGCAAACGCAACAAGTGCAAATTATCTGGCAAACAGGAAAATTATATTATGATGATTATAAGATTAATGGAGACATAAAACATGTGCAAGTACATCAATTTATTAATAATATGGATTATGCTTATGCTGCTGCAGATTTTATTATTTCTAGAGCAGGAGCAGGATCTGTTTCAGAATTATGTATTGTTGGAAAACCAGTAGTTTTTGTGCCTTCTCCTTATGTGGCAGAAGATCATCAAACTAAAAATGCAAAAGCAATAGTAGACGTAAATGCAGCATTAATGATAGCGCAAGAAGATTTAGAAGTTGATTTTAAAAATAAGTTTTCTCAGTTGGTAGCTTCAAAAGAAAAGCAACAACAATTGAGTGAGAATATTAGAAAATTAGCATTAGTAAATGCAACAAAAGAAATAGTAGATGAAGTTGAAAAACTTTTAAAGCAATAAAAAAAAATTAAGCTTATTTGTTATTACTGCGATGTAGGAATCCATAATGAGAATAGATAGTAAATATTGATTCCTGCTTTTGCAGGAATGACAAAAAAATAATAATTAAAAACAGATTCCTGCTTTCGCAGGAATAACAAATGAATTTAAATAACACACTTAACGTTTATTTTATTGGTATTGGTGGCATTGGTATGTCTGCATTGGCACGCTATTTTCATTCTATTGGTAAGTCTGTTTCTGGTTACGATAAAACTAGAACTAATCTTACTGATGCTTTAGAGGTTACAGGTATAAAAGTTCATTTTAATGATGCTGTTGAAAGCATAGATGAGAAGTATTTAGATCCAAAAACAACTTTAATAGTTTATACACCAGCTGTTCCTAAAACACATAGTGAATTAAATTACTTTAGAAACAATGGGTTTTATGTGGTAAAGCGTTCAGAAATATTAGGTTTGATTACGCAAAACACCTTTTGTTTAGCTGTAGCAGGAACTCATGGAAAAACAACAACAACAAGTATTCTTGGTCACATAATGAAAGTGTGTAATGTGCCATTAACTGCTTTTTTAGGTGGAATTAGTGAGAATTATAATTCAAACTTAATATTAAATGGAGATGAAGTAAGCGTTGTGGAAGCTGATGAGTTTGATCGCTCTTTTTTGACCTTGTCACCAGATTTAGCATGTATAACTTCTATGGATGCAGACCACTTAGATATTTATGGTGATGCTTCAGAATTAATAAAATCCTTTGAAGATTTTTCTAAAAAACTAAAGCCAAACGGAAAACTGTTTGTTAGAAATGGTTTACCTCTTAAAGGGATTACTTATGGAATAGAAGACGATTCAGATTATACTGCTCAAAATATAAAAATAGAAAATGGCGCTTATGTATTTGATGTAAAAACACCAAATACAGTGCTAAAACAAGTTCAATTTAGCCTACCTGGTAGACATAATTTGTCGAATGCATTAATAGCTTTAGCGATGGCTGTAGAATATGGTGTCCCTACGCCACAGCTCGCTAAAGCATTAGCATCTTACAAGGGTGTGAAACGACGATTTACTTATCAAATAAAAACGGAAGATCTTGTTTTTATAGACGATTATGCACACCACCCAGAAGAAATTAAAGCAGTGCATCAAGCGGTTCGAGAAATGTATCCTGAAGATAAAGTATTAGCGATTTTTCAGCCACATTTGTTTTCTAGAACAAAAGATTTTGGTGCAGAGTTTGGGCAAAGCCTTTCGCGATTTGATGAAATATTACTATTAGATATATATCCAGCGAGAGAATTACCAATCGAAGGTGTGAATTCTCAATGGCTTTTAGATCAAATTAATAACCCTAAAAAAGAATTAATTAATAAATCTGAGATTATTCAGAAAATAAAAGAAAGTAAAACAAAAATCATCCTCACAATTGGTGCAGGAGATATTGGAGCAGAAGTACAAAAAATAAAAGAAGCATTGGTTCATGAAAATTAATTGGTATTACATAAAAGGTCTTGTATTGCTTGGTACAGTTGTATTTTTGTTTGCATTTTCATCAGCTAGAAATGGTAGTAGAAAAGTAGTAAAAACAACTATTGAGTTTGTAGATGAGCAAAAACCATTTATCACACATGCAAATGTTAGTAAATTGTTAATACAAAATCAGGAGCCACTTACGAGTGTGCCTAAAGAAACTCTAGATTTGAATGTATTAGAATCTGTTTTGAATGCTAATGCAATGATTGAAAAAGCTGAAGTTTTTTTAAACATAAATGGAGATTTTTCAGCTAAAATAAAACAAAAAAAACCTATTGCAAGAGTCTTAAATTCAAGTTCTTATTATATAGATAGTAAAGGTGGTTATATGCCTTTATCGTCTAATTTCACTGCAAGAGTTCCAATAGTAACTGGAGAAGTGTTAAAGAAAAATTTAAATGCAATTTTTGTTATAGCTAACATAATTGATAGTGATGAATTCTTGAAAAAGAATGTTGTAGAGATAATTCAAAATAAAAATAAGTCTATAGATTTGAAGTTAAGACAATACAAATTTATAGTACAAATTGGAAAACTTGAACATTTAGATAAAAAAGTAAACAATCTTAAAGCTTTTTACAAAAAAGCAATAAAAGATAAAAGTTTAGATAAATACAGCAAAGTGAATTTGCAATTTGAAAACCAAGTTGTTTGCACTAAAGTATAAATTATGGAACAAAATTTAGCATTTGGATTAGATATTGGAACCACAAAGATTGTGGCGATGATTGGTCGTAAAAATGAATATGGTAAAGTTGAAATTTTAGGCATTGGTAAGTCTAAAAGTTTAGGAGTGCATCGTGGTGTTGTAAATAATATTACACAAACTATTCAATCCATTCAATTGGCTATTCAAGAAGCTGAAGCTGCTGCTGCAACAAAAATAGAAGGTGTAACAGTAGGTATTGCAGGACAGCATATACGTAGTCTTCAGCATAGTGATTATATCACAAGAGCAGATTCTGAAACGGTTATAGATGAGGATGATATAGAACGTTTAATTAACCAAGTGCACAAGCTAGTAATGTTGCCTGGAGAAGAAATTATTCATGTATTGCCACAAGAATATAAAGTTGATGGACAAGCAGAAATAAAAGAACCTATAGGCATGTATGGTGGAAGATTAGAAGCTAATTTCCATGTGGTTGTAGGTCAAGTATCTTCTATTAGAAATATTGGACGTTGCGTTAAAAGTGCTGGTTTGGAACTAGAAGGTATTACGTTAGAACCATTAGCATCTGCAAACGCAGTATTAAGTCAAGAAGAAAAAGAAGCAGGTGTTGCTTTAATTGATATAGGAGGTGGAACAACTGATTTAGCTATTTTTAGAGATGGTATTATTAGACACACAGCAGTGATTCCTTTTGGAGGAAATGTAATAACGGAAGACATAAAAGAAGGCTGTTCTATTATTGAAAAGCAAGCAGAGTTATTAAAAATCAAGTTTGGTTCTGCATGGCCTGGAGAAAATAAAGAAAATGAGATTGTTTCTATTCCAGGATTACGTGGAAGAGATCCAAAAGAGATTACTTTAAAAAACCTGTCTAAAATTATTCATGCAAGAGTTGTTGAAATCATTGAGCAAGTGTATGTTGAAATTAAAAATTACGGACACGAAGAACAAAAGAAAAAATTAATTGCAGGTATAGTATTAACAGGAGGAGGAAGCCAATTAAAACATCTAAAACAACTAGTAGAATATATTACAGGAATGGATACTAGAGTTGGTTATCCAAACGAGCATTTGGCTGGCGATAGTGACGATGCTGTTACAAGTCCATTATTTGCTACTGCAGTTGGTTTAGTTATGGATGGTTTAAAACGTCAAGAGCGTGTTAAAGCAGAGGCTATTGTAGAAGAAGAAGCAACAGAAGATTCTGAGTTTTTAGTAGAAGATGAAGCTTCAGAAGTAGAACCAATTAAGAAACCAAAACGCTCTTTTTTAGATGCGTTAACCGAGCGTGTTAAAGATTTTTTAGACAACGCAGAGTAGAAGAGAGGAAGCAATGCTTCGTCTAAAAGATTAAGAAAAAAAGATGTTGCATTGCAACCTCTCAAAGAAAATAAGAAAAATATAAATAGACGTTATAAATCAACGTCTAAACCATTAAATAGAATTTTATGAGCAACAAAGAATTCGAAAGTATCGCCTTTGATTTACCTAAAAATCAATCTAACGTCATCAAGGTTATTGGTGTTGGAGGAGGTGGTAGCAACGCTATTAACCACATGTTTCAACAAGGCATCAAAGGAGTAGATTTTGTAATCTGTAATACAGATGCACAAGCGCTTCAAAACAGTGGTGTTCCAAACAAAATCCAATTAGGTCTTAATCTTACCGAAGGATTAGGTGCAGGAGCCAATCCAGATGTTGGTATGCAATCTGCTGTAGAAAGTTTTTCAGATATCCAACAAATGCTTGGTACAAATACTAAAATGGTATTTATTACTGCAGGAATGGGTGGTGGAACTGGAACTGGAGCAGCACCTATTATTGCTAAAATGGCCAAAGAAATGGACATTTTAACAGTAGGTATTGTTACAATGCCTTTTCAGTTTGAAGGTAAAATGCGTAACGAACAAGCGCAAATAGGTATAGAAAAATTACGTGCAGAAGTAGATTCTCTTATTGTGATTAATAATAATAAGTTAAGAGAAGTCTATGGTAATCTTGGTTTTAAAGCAGGATTCTCCAAAGCAGACGAAGTTTTAGCAACCGCTTCTCGTGGTATTGCAGAGGTAATTACACATCATTACACACAAAACATTGATTTACGCGATGCTAAAACTGTATTAAGTAATAGTGGAACAGCAATTATGGGTTCTTCAACATCTTCTGGTCAAAATAGAGCGCACGAAGCGATTTCTAAAGCTTTAGATTCGCCTTTGTTGAATGATAATAAAATTACTGGAGCTAAAAACGTATTGTTGCTAATCGTTTCTGGTTCTGATGAAATTACTATTGATGAAATTGGTGAAATTAACGATCATATTCAAGCAGAAGCTGGACATGGTGCTAACATTATTATGGGTGTTGGTGAGGACGAATCTTTAGATGAATCTATTGCAGTAACTATTATTGCCACTGGATTTAATGTAGAGCAGCAAGACGAGATTTCTAATACAGAAACTAAAAAGGTTATTCATGCTTTAGAAGAAGACCAAAGTATTGAGAAAGATTTATCTCCAAGCGAAGCAACTCCAGCTATTATTACACCAGACATTGTTTTAGAAAAGCCAGAGCCTCCAAAAGTGGTAAAGCATACTTTGGATTTAAGTGAGGATATTGAAGACTCTTTAAGTAAAAAAGAGATGGATATAGTAAATAAGCAGCGAAGTAGTAGCTCTACCGAAGAGTTAGAATTTATTCCTACTTCAGAAGTTATTAAAAATATAGATGTTGTTTATGATGAAGTTGTAGCAACTTTTAATACAGAAGAAGAGTTTGTAATTACTTCTACGGAAAGTAATTTAGACAATTTTGAAACTATAGAAGCTGAAACTACAGAAGAAAAGCAACAAATAATATTGAGTTTCGATTTGCCAATAAATGAAGACAGTGTTGAAATTACGCTAGATAGTGAAACTAATGTTGTACATGATTTAAATGATATACAAGTAAAAGATCATGTAGAATTAATTCCTGTTACCGAAGTTAGAGAGAACGAAGAAATACGTTATGTTTTAGATGATTATATTGAAGTGACCTCTGCAATAAATTCAAAAACACAAAAGGTTAAAGTAGAGGGAGTTGTGGACGAGGAAATTGTTTTCGAAAAGAAAGTAATTACTAGTCAAGAGGAGGCTATTACAATTGCTGAAGAAGATTTAGACCCAATGAACAGTTCTATTTCAGATATTTTAAAAGATAGAGCAGATGATAGACGTCAAAAAATGAAATCGTTTAATCATAAATTTAACGCTTCCAAAATTGATGATATAGAAAAAATTCCAGCATATAAACGTCAAGGTTTAAATTTGGATGAAACACAGCATTCTTCTTCCGAAAATAATGTATCTAAAACAACATTAAGTATAGATGATAATGATGATATTCAGTTAAGAAATAATAATTCTTTCTTACATGATAATGTAGATTAAATAGAGAAACAACTTATTTAATTCTTTTAAACCCAAAGCGTTCTTTAACGTTTTGGGTTTTTACTTTTATCTGTTTTGATTCCTAACACAGTATATACAACTGCTTACTTTTTTCTTATCTTCGTAATTCAATAAAACATATAATAGAATGAGTTTATCAGTAAATATAATGACAGCTTTAAAAACGGCTATGAAAAGTAAAGATGCTGTTGCATTAACAGCTTTAAGAGCAGTAAAATCTGCAATTTTATTAGCACAAACAGAAAGTGGAGCTAAAGAGGAGTTAACTGAAGAGCAAGAGCTTAAAATATTACAAAAACAAGTAAAACAGCGCAAAGACAGCGCAGCAATATTTTTAGAACAAGACAGAGAAGATTTAGCTAAGCCAGAGTTAGCAGAAGCAGAAGTTATTTCTCAATTTTTACCAGAAGCAATGAGTGAAGAAGAGGTTGGGAAGCTAGTAGAAGATGCTATTGCTAAAACAGGAGCGGAAGGCATGAAAGATATGGGCAAAGTAATGGGAATGGTTAATCAAGCTGTTGCAGGTCGTGCAGATGGTAAAACGATTTCTACAATTGTTAAGAGTAAATTGTCTTGAAATAATAATTTATTTGGCCTCGTAGTTCAACTGGATAGAATATCAGATTTCGGCTCTGATGGTTGGAGGTTCGAATCCTCTCGAGGTCACGAATTAATAAAGAGGTTCGTAGCAAATCAAGTTTGCTTGAATTTGTAAAGAAATGGAATGTGTATAGTAAAACAGATACTGAAGTTGTAGATGGTTTAATTAAAAAATTATCAAATAGTATTAATGAAGCCGAAAAAATTAGCTAAAGACAAAGCACGTTTAACTAGGGAGTTTTCGGGTAAATTTACAGCAGATTTTTATTACGAGCAGTTTACAAATCAAACTAACCGTATGGTTAAAAACCTTCGAGAGCCTAAAAAAAGACTTATTAGTAAAAAAATTACTAGAAATGGGTCTTCAATAACTAGAATTTCTACAGATGGTTTGCTAGATACACTATTAGATAATTATAATAACCATATGGCTTAATTTTTTCTTTTAAGAACATTAAATAAAATGTTACTAATACTTCAATCTCAAGCAGAATTTAAAGAAAACCCACTAGTCTATGAATATGTGACAGCTATCGCAACTATTTTTTTAGTAGTCTTCGTTATAGTAGTTATTTTAATTTGGTTATTTAAAGTAATAGAAGGTTTATATGTAGATTTTATAGGAGGTAAACCTTTCTATAGACATTTTTATTTTTTTGTTAAAGAATTAAAACCTAATCAAAAAAAAATTTTAGAAAATGAATTTAATTTTTACAAGCTTTTAAATAAAAAAGAGCAGCGTTTTTTTAGGCATCGTGTTTGTAAATTTATTAATAAAATAGAATTTATTGGTAAAGAAGGCATAACAATAAAAGACGAGCACCTTGTTTTGGTTTCTGCAACAGCAGTGATGATTACTTTTGGTTTTAGAAAATATTTAATAGAAGCTTTAGACACTATTATTATATACCCAAAACATTATTATTCTAAGCAAAGCAATCAAGACCATAAAGGTGAGTATAATCCTAGAATGAAAGCGCTAGTATTATCTTGGAAGGATTTTATTGAAGGTTATGCAATCGAAGACGATAATCTAAACTTAGGCATTCATGAAGTTGTACATGCTGTACATCTAAATAGTTTAAAAGAAAAAGATATAAGTGCTTACCTATTTAAAATTCGCTTTATAGAATTAACCAATTTTATTGAAAAAAATCCACACATAAGAGAAAAACTTACTAAAACAAAATACATTAGAGATTACGCTTTTACTAACCACTTTGAATTTGTGTCTGTTTTAGTAGAAAATTTTATAGAAACACCTTCAGAATTTCGTTCTCAATTTCCAGAAATATATGTAATAGTAAAGCAAATGCTTAACTTTAATTTTGCAGGATATTAGCTATTTGCCAAAGCCTTTAAATTAGCAGTAGCTTTCATTTGGTCTTCGCTTTTAAATATATGACTTCCTGCAACAAAAACATCTGCACCAGCTTCCACTAGTTTTTCAATATTTTTATCGGTAACACCACCATCAATTTCTATACGTGTGTTTAAACCTTGTTCATCAATCATTTTACGTAATTTTCTTACGCGTTGGTATGTAATGTCTTCAAATTTCTGACCACCAAAACCAGGATTAATAGACATTAATAATATCATATAACATTCTGGTAAAATATCTTCTAAAACCGAAACAGGCGTTGTTAAATTTAAAACAATACCAGCTTTACAACCAGCATCTTTTATTTGTCTTAGCGTTCTATGTAAATGCACAGTAGATTCGTGGTGTACAGTAATAATATCTGCTCCAACCTTTGCAAACTCCTCAATGTAGCGTTCAGGATTTTCTATCATTAAATGCACATCTAATGGCTTTGTAGCATGCTTTTTAATAGCAGCAATTATTGGCATTCCGTAAGATATGTTTGGTACAAAATGGCCATCCATAACATCTATATGAAACCAATCTGCATCACTATTATTAACCATTTCTGTATCACGCTGTAAGTTGCCAAAATCGGCAGCAAGCATCGAAGGTGCAATTAATTTTTTAGCCATTATTTAGAGTTTTGCTTGGATTGTACAAAGCTAATGCTTTTATAACTCAACACTAAATAGATTAGAAATAATCTCTAAAAAAATATATTTACTTGCTAAGTTGTTTTTTACAATGTAGTCATGATATTCCTGTAGGCCAAATAAAGCATTTAAATCTTCCACTTTATTATAACCAGTTGTAAAATCGTTAAAAGTAAATTTTGTAATGGGTTGGTTTAATAATACAGTACTATCTTTATGTATATTTTCGGTTTTAATTTTTGAAAATAAATTATCGATATCTTTTTCTTTACCTTCAATAATATGAAAGTAACAATCATTATGCCTGTAAATTAAACCCATTAAACCTAGACGGTTATTATTCTTTTTACAAGCATCAAATAATGCTTTAGTTTCAAGAATAGAGAGTTCTTTATTAGTTTTGTTTCAATAGCAAATTGATTTTAACATAGATTAAGTAGTATTCGGGACTACTAATATGATAAAACCTTAAGGAAACGTACCAGCTAAATTGTGATAATAACTAAAAACCGATTACATACTAAAAATAACGATTAAACACAAATAAATACGATTAAGTGTATTTATCTATTTCTTTACTATACTTTTTATAAAAGTTATAAAAAAATGAAACCACGGTAATCAGCCGTGGTTTCTTTCATCAATCAAAAAACGAACAGTTATGAATAACTGTTTGTTGGGATAGCTTAGGTTTTATCCTAAGTAAGTTTTTAATATTTTACTTCTAGAAGTATGTTTTAATCTTCTAATAGCTTTTTCTTTAATCTGTCTTACACGCTCACGTGTTAAGTCGAAAGTTTCACCAATTTCTTCCAAAGTCATTGGATGTTGGTTTCCTAAACCAAAGTAAAGACGAATAACATCTGCCTCACGAGGCGTTAATGTTTCAAGAGCACGCTCAATTTCAGTACGTAAAGACTCATGTAATAAATTACGATCTGGATTTGGCGACTCACCAGAATTTAAAACATCGTAAAGGTTAGAATCCTCACCTTCAACTAAAGGTGCATCCATACTTACGTGACGTCCAGAATTCTTCATAGATTCCTTAACGTCGTTAATAGTCATATCTAACTCTTTTGCAATTTCTTCAGCACTTGGCGGACGCTCATGTGCTTGCTCTAAAAAAGCAAACGTTTTGTTTATTTTATTAATAGAACCAATTTTATTAAGCGGTAAACGTACAATACGAGATTGCTCTGCTAATGCTTGTAAAATAGACTGTCTAATCCACCATACAGCATAAGATATAAATTTAAAACCACGTGTTTCATCAAAACGTTGCGCAGCTTTAATTAAACCTAAATTACCTTCATTAATTAAATCAGGTAAAGTTAAACCTTGGTTTTGGTATTGCTTAGCTACCGATACAACGAAACGTAAGTTAGCTTTAGTTAATTTCTCAAGTGCTAACTGGTCACCAGCCTTAATACGTTGTGCTAATTCTACTTCTTCGTCTGCGGTAATTAAGTCAACTTTTCCAATCTCTTGTAGGTATTTGTCTAAAGATGCGGTCTCACGGTTAGTTACCTGCTTGGTAATTTTAAGTTGTCTCATGTAATATGTATGATTTTTAATCCCAAATTAGGGATGTGAATAATTTGCTATTACTGGTTATACGCACAAAGGTTACATTTTGTTACAAAAAGTTTTAATTATTTTTTATTGTGCTTAATTTAGTTTAGTATGGCGTTCCCTTTTTAAGCCCAAAAAAGGCTTAAAAACGTCAGGCTTTCCGTTATATCTTTTTTAAGAAAAATAAAAAAGGATGTGCATCAATTGCGAAGTTGTCTCGTCCTAAAAAATCGTCACATCAAAGGTAGACACTCCAGTTTCGAATAAGCTAATTAAATAGAGTTTTGCAATAGTGAAATCTGGATTACCTTACGATGAAAGTTACGTTTCGGTTTTATCGAAATAAGTAATATTTATATAAAAATATAAACTCAAAATACTAATTAATAGAATTATGAGTCTAGAATACTAGTGCATAAATTTAATGAAGAAAAAAGTTGTTTTTTAGCTCAGTACTTTCCGCAATATTATTCAATACTTACTTTTAATCAACGAAAGTTTCTTTAATAATATCCTTGCACTTTTGAATTTCAGACTTACTTAATCGGTC
>NZ_JALZVX010000002.1 GCF_023299985.1 Lacinutrix sp.
AAAATAAAAAATCCTAAGCAAAGCTCAGGATTTCATTATATCTTAATGTTAATTAGTAACCTTATCCTTCTGGATGCATAAACTTCTGCTTTCCTAATAATACTGCTTCAGTTTCAACATGCTCATCGTCTGGTACGCAACAATCAACAGGACAAACAGCAGCACATTGTGGCTCTTCGTGAAACCCAACACACTCAGTACATTTATCTGGTACTATATAATAAATCTCATCGCTTATAGGCTCTTGCGCTTCTTCTGCATCTACAGCTTTACCATCTGTAAGCACAATACTACCTTCTAAACTTGTTCCGTCTTTATATCTCCAATCGTCTGCACCTTCATAAATTGCAGTATTTGGGCATTCTGGCTCACATGCTCCACAATTTATACATTCGTCTGTTATAATAATTGCCATAGTAATTCTTTTATTTAGTTTGCGTAAATTTGCAGTTGCAAAAATAATGACAAAACACGTATTACGCAAGTAACAAATGGAATTACAACAAAGAATTAACGCTTTCGCTAAATTAGGCACTTTTATTAATCAGTTTTCTTCGGAAGAGTATGATAAACAAGACAACATTCCACATAACGATTTGTTTTTCGATGGTTTTAAGCATCAAATAAAATTAGCGCAAGAATATAACGGTTGGTTTACTAAAAAAAATATAGTTTTTGCTTTAAACGGATGGCATAACTCTTTGATTGAAAGCAATTTAACCAAATGGACTTCCAATTATAATTTCAATATTAAAAATCCAAAAAATGTTGCCATTATTATGGCAGGAAACATTCCTTTAGTTGGTTTTCATGATTTTATTTCTGTGTTAATCTCTGGTCATTCTGTTTTGGTTAAGCAATCTTCTAACGATAAGCATTTACTTCCTTTTCTAGCCAAGTATCTGGAACATGTAGAGCCAGAATTTAAAGGCAAAATTACTTTTACCGAAGGAAAACTAGAACAATTTGATGCAGTTATTGCTACAGGAAGTTCTAACACAGCACGTTATTTTGAATATTATTTTAAAAATAAGCCATCAATAATTAGAAAAAACAGAAACTCGGTTGCTGTAATTTCAGGAAACGAAACCAAAGAAGCACTCGAAAACTTAACTGAAGATATTTTTAGATATTATGGTTTAGGTTGTAGAAATGTTTCTAAACTATTTGTACCAAAAGACTACAAATTTGATGCTTTTTTTGAAGCTATCTACAAATGGCATCCAATAATAAACGAAGCTAAATACGCTAATAATTACGATTATAATAAAGCTGTTTATTTAATGAGCGAGTTTGATATGCTTGAAAATGGTTTTTTAATGATTAAAGAAGATAAAAGCTTTGCTTCACCAATAGCAACTGTGTTTTATGAGTTTTATAATGATTCTAAAACACTTGAAATAACTTTAAAAAACGAAGCAGAAAATATACAGTGTATTGTTGCAAAAGATTTTACTGAAAATGAAATCCAATTTGGGCAAACACAAAAACCAGAACTTTGGGATTACGCAGATAATTTAGATACTATTGCTTTTTTGTTAAAATTATAGTTGATAAATTATCATTTTAATAACAAAAAAACGTTGATTATTTAGCACCTTTGTAATCTTGGAATTTAATTCGTTTTTGTATTGAAAATGAATAATTAATAGCCACTGAAATTAAATTCAGCATACCATGAAAAGACATAATTTTAGCGCAGGACCATGCGTACTACCTAAAGAAGTTATATTAAAAGCTTCTGAAGCCTTATTAGATTTTGATAACGGATTATCCTTAATAGAAATTTCTCATAGAAGTAAACCTTTTGTAGATGTTATGGAAAAAGCTAGAGCTTTAGCTTTAGAACTTTTAGGTTTAGAAGGAAAAGGTTACAAAGCTTTATTTTTACAAGGAGGTGCAAGTACACAGTTTTTAATGGTTGCTCTTAATTTATTAGAAAAACGCGCAGGTTATTTAAACACAGGAACCTGGAGTGATAAAGCAATTAAAGAAGCTAAAATTTACGATGATGTTTACGAAGTTGGTTCATCTAAAAACGCAAACTTTAATTATATTCCAAAAGGTTTTGATGTACCTTCAGATTACGATTATCTTCATGTAACATCAAATAACACCATTTTTGGTACACAAATAAAAAGTTTTCCTAAAGTAGATATTCCTTTAGTATGTGATATGAGTAGTGATATTTTCTCACGTACACTTGATTTTTCTAAATTCGATTTAATTTATGCTGGTGCTCAAAAAAATATGGGACCTGCAGGAACAACTTTAGTTGTTATAAAAGAAGATATTCTTGGTAAAGTATCACGTAAAATACCATCTATGATGGATTACAAAATGCACATAGATAAAGGAAGTATGTTTAATACACCTCCTGTTTTTGCAGTTTACACCTCAATGTTAACAATGCAATGGTTAAAAGATTTAGGTGGAATTAAAGCCATAGAAAAAGAAAATGAGAAGAAAGCTATTTTAATGTATTCTGAAATAGATTTAAATCCGCTTTTTAAAGGTTATGCTGCAAAAGAAGACCGTTCTAAAATGAACGCTACTTTTACATTAGAAAACGAAAACCTAAAAGAAACATTCGAAGCAATGGTTAC
Source organism: Lacinutrix sp. (assembly GCF_023299985.1). Classification (GTDB taxonomy): domain Bacteria; phylum Bacteroidota; class Bacteroidia; order Flavobacteriales; family Flavobacteriaceae; genus Lacinutrix. Next base: position 2,607 of record NZ_JALZVX010000002.1, read on the forward strand.
AGAAAATGGAATTAATGGCATTAATGGACATAGAAGCGTTGGTGGCTACAGAGCATCAATGTACAATGCTTTATCACTTGATAGCGTAAAAGTATTGGTTGAAATTATGAGTGAATTAGAGAGTAAAGCTTAAAATAGTTTGCAGTAAACAGTTTTACTCAAATCAATAATAAATAAACAAATACTAACTATAAAATTAAACATAACAGTTCTCTTTCCTTTAGAAAGAGTTAGAGATAGGAATTAACAACCTTACTCAAATTTATAAAATATAAATTATTTTAAGTTGAAATATTAATCGTTCACACAATTTTCAACTTTTAAATTTTAACTTAATAAAATGAAAGTATTAGCAAACGATGGTATTTCGCAAAGCGGAATTGACGCATTAGAAGCGGCTGGCTTTGAAGTATCGACAACAACAGTAGCTCAAGAACAATTAGCAAATTATATTAATGAAAACGATATTTCTGTTGTTTTAGTTAGAAGTGCAACAACAGTAAGAAAAGAAGTTATTGATGCGTGTCCAGACCTAAAAATTATTGGTCGTGGTGGAGTTGGTATGGATAATATAGATGTAGATTACGCACGTGATAAAGGATTAAATGTTATAAACACACCTGCTGCTTCTTCACAATCTGTTGCTGAGTTAGTGTTTGCTCACCTTTTTACAGGAGTACGCTATTTATATGATTCTAACAGAAACATGCCATTAGATGGTGATACTCAATTTAAAAAATTGAAGAAAAACTACGCTAAAGGTGTTGAACTTAGAGGAAAAACTCTTGGTATAATAGGTTTTGGCCGTATTGGTCAAGAAGTTGCTAAAATAGGTTTAGGTCTTGGCATGAAAGTTATTGCAGCGGATAAATTTATAGATGTAGCAGATGTTTCTGTCCCATTTTACGATGGACAATCTGTAAATTTTAATATTAAAACACAATCCATGGAAGACGTTTTAAAGCAATCAAATTTTGTAACGCTTCATGTACCTGCACAAAAGGATTACGTTATTGGTAAAGCTCAGTTTGATATGATGAAAGACGGTTCTGCTCTTATTAATGCTGCTCGAGGAGGTGTTGTAAATGAAGTAGAATTAGTAAGTGCACTAGATAGTGGTAAAATTGCATTTGCAGGTTTAGATACTTTTCAGGACGAACCTACTCCAGCTGTTCAAGTATTAATGAATCCTAAAATATCTTTAACACCACATATTGGTGCTGCAACCAACGAAGCACAAGATCGTATAGGTGTAGAGTTAGCAACTCAAATTAAAGAAATACTACTTTAGTCGTCTAAAACCGTTATTTAATCAGTTGTTTTTTTAAAATATTTATATCAAAAAGCCTTCACAAATATGTTAAGGCTTTTTTTTGTATATTTTGAAAAAATTAAAATAACTTAAAACAAAAAATAAAATGGCAGGAATTTTAGAATTATTAAATAGTGATTTAGGTAAAAGTATTATTAGTGGTGTTGCTGGATCAACAGGACAAGACCAAGCAAAAACAGGAGGCTTATTAAGTATGGCTTTACCTGTTTTAATGAAAGCTATGGAACGTAATGCTTCTACTCCACAAGGAGCTGAAGGATTAATGGGAGCAATAAGCGGTAAACACAACGGAAGCATATTAGATAACCTTGGTGGTTTATTTGGTAGTGGAGTTAATGATGAAGTTACTAATGATGGTGATAAAATTTTAGGACATGTACTAGGAGATAAAAGAGCTGGTGTAGAACAAGTGCTAGGTCAAAAAGCTGGTATGGACTCTGGAGCAGTAGCAAGTATATTAAAGGTTGCAGCACCAATATTAATGGGTGTTTTAGGAAAACAAGCTAGTCAAACTGGAGTAAGTTCTTCTAATGGTATTGGCGATTTACTTGGTGGATTATTAGGTGGAGCAAGCCAATCTGGAGCTGTAACACAAGAGCAAACCTTCCTTGAAAAAATGCTAGATAGTGATGGAGATGGTAGTATTATCGATGACGTTGCAGGAATGGTTTTAGGTCAAGCCACAAAAGGACAAGGTGGTATTGGTGGATTATTAGGAGGTCTTTTTGGAAAATAAAATTTCTAAAAGCTAGACATAAATATTTAAAAAGAGTCAAGCTTAGGTTTGGCTCTTTGTTTTTACACAGAACTCATTAATTTAATTTGTATTTTTATTAAAAATAAAATCATGAAAAACATCCTCCTTTTAATTACTATTGTTACTATTATGTTTTTTTCTTGTAATTCTTCTAAAGATACTATTGCACCAAAAACTGATATTATAGAAATAGAAACTGCAAAAGTAAATAAAGGTGATACTATTAAAATATCTGGAGAAAACCTTGAATACGATGTTATAATAATAGAGCCTGGATTTGGGTTTTACCTAGCCTCTAGAGCACAACCAAAAGATTACTACTCACAAAGCTATATGGAAACTAGAAATTTTCGCTATGTTCAAGAATGGAATAGACGTGTATTACAACCTAGTCGTTACAATCCCAACCTATACGAAATGAATATTAACTACATACAAGGCATAGACTATGGTTACGATGTTAATTATAAAATATATAATTATTTTATTTTTTTCCAAAATAGATATAACCAAAACCTTTTAGGCGGAAGAATTCCTCAAAATTAATTTATATTTGCATTCTCAAAAAAGGATAATGCAAGAGTTTAAAAAACGTTGGGAAATAACAAAAAATTGGCAATTACTATTTCCTGTAATAGGTTTATTGGGTTTGTTATTTTCAAGTTATAGACTAGCTGGATTGTTTTTAAAAGAATATCATTTTACATTTCAAATAGTTTTTGCACTTGTAATAATGTTTTTTCTATTAAAACTTGTCTTACTAATTTTTAAAAAATTACAAAATAAATGGATTGTTAAACAACGATGGGAAATTATTAGAATTTTTATTGTTTTTGCTATTACTGGATCGTCTTCTCTATATGTTGGAAGACCTATTATTAAACTTTTAGGAATTACTAAAGAAAACTTAAATATAGTCGTCTATTGGTTTTTATATATTATCATTGGTCTTATTTTCTACCAAATACTATTAGTGACTTTTGGATATTTACTTGGTCAAGGTAAATTTTTCTGGGAATTCGAAAAGAAAATGTTAAGACGTTTTGGACTAGGACGCTTTTTAAATTAAATGGAAAACAAAATACAACATATAGTAATTAAAAGTATCATCATTCTATTGGTGGCTGCTATTGTATTACCATCTGTTGTAAAGTTTACACATGTTTTTGAAGAACATAAACACGAAGTTTGTGCTAATCCTTCAGATTCTCATTATCATGAAGTTGAAATAGACTGTGAATTCTACAAGTTTAAAGTAAATAATCCTTATACGTTAGTTTTTGAGAATATTTATATTTTTAATAACTTAAATAATTATAGTAACTTTTACAGTAGGTATACATTTTTAAAAAGTTTTAAAAATTTTGGTATTGCACTTCGAGGACCACCAAAATCCTTCTCTTTTTCTTGTTAATATTAGTTTAGTAACTAATAATTAACGTTCTCGTTTTACGTTTCTTTTTATTAAATATTTATTTTTTAATAAATAAATGTTTAACTATTTATATACCTTAATTTTATTTTAATACATGCGTGTATTTATCATTTTGCTATTTGTAATCAGTAGCAATATAATTAGTTCTCAAAACTGTAATAACATTATTAATGGAACAGTTTTAGACCTTCATGACAATACTATATTAGTTGATGCCAAGGTTCTTGTTGTAGAAAACAACCAAGAAGTATTAACAAATAGTTTAGGTGAATTTACTATTGTAGATTTATGTAATCAAACATATACAATAAAAATTTCTCATGCATTTTGTATTGCACAGACTTATAAAATAGAAATTACAAATAACACAAAAAAAGTTTTTCGTTTAGAACATCATTTAGAAGAATTAAATGAAATTATTTTAGAAGGAAAACTTTCTGATATTACATCTGAAACGAGTTTAGAAAATAAAATTTCTAAAGAAGAATTAGAAAAAAACAGTGGTAAAACTCTTGGAGATGTTTTAAATAATATTTCTGGAGTGAGCTCATTAAACACTGGTAATACTATTGTTAAACCTATAATAAATGGTTTGCATAGCAGTCGAGTGGTTGTAATGAACGATGGTGTAAGAATGGAAGATCAGGATTGGGGAGCCGAACATGCTCCAAATATAGACATAAATGCGATAGATAATATTACTGTTATAAAAGGAGCAAGTGCTCTAAAATATAGTGGTAATGCTATAGGTGGTATAATTATTACAGAAACTTCTAAAACACCAGTTAAAGACAGTCTTTATGGTAAAACTATAACAACTGTAGCTTCAAACGGAAGAGGAGGCACAGCTACTTCTCAACTAACCAAAACTTTTAAAAGTGGTTGGTATGGAAACGTTCAAGGTACCATAAAACGTTTTGGAGATTTTAATGCGCCAGATTACAATTTAAGTAATACAGGTGCTTTTGAGCGTAGTTTTTCTGTTCGTGGAGGATTAAATAGATTTACTTCTGGAATAGAAGCTTCTTATTCTCTTTATAAAGTAGAAACAGGTATTTTAAGAGCGTCGCATTTAGGAGGTGCACAAGACCAAATTAGAGCAATTAACAATCTAGAGCCTTTATTTATTGATGATTTTACATATAATATAAATTCACCAAAGCAAGATGTAGCTCATCATTTATTTAAGATTAAAGGTTTTAAAAAGTTTGAAAATCTAGGGAGATTAGACTTTCAATATAGTTTTCAACAAAATAATAGACTAGAGTTCGATGTAAGACGAGGAGATGATAGAGATACACCATCATTAGATTTAAAACTCAATACACATACTTTATTACTAGATTTAGATTCTAAAATATCTGAGACAGCAACCATAAAATTAGGTCTAACAGGACAATACCAAACTAATTTTGCTGATCCTAGTACAGGAATAAGAAGACTAATTCCCGATTACAGTGAATATAATCTTGGTGCATACGCTGTTTTAGAAAAGCAAATTAATAATAAATTGCTTTTTGAACTTGGTGCAAGGTTTGATTATACATTTTTAGATGCATTAAAATTTTACAGAACATCTTTTTGGGAAGACAGAGCGTACGATACAATTTTTCAAGATATTGTTGTTGGAGAATTTGGAAATCAAATTTTAGTAAATCCAAAGCTAAATTTTTATAATCCTTCGGCAACAATAGGACTCTCTTATAAAATTAAAGAAAATTATAAATTATTATTTAATTATTCTTTAGCATCCAGAGCGCCAAATCCGTCGGAATTATTTAGCGAAGGTTTACACCATTCGGCCTCTAGAATTGAGTTGGGAGATTTACAATTTAATTCTGAAACTGCTCATAAATTTTCGGTTACACTTCAAAAAAGTAATGCCAATTATAGTTTTACTATTAATCCTTACATAAATATGATTACAGATTTTATAGTTATTGAACCAATTGAGGTACAACAAACCATAAGAGGTAATTTTCAAGTTTGGGAATATAGACAAACAAACGCTAGACTAATTGGTGTTGATATTGATGGAAGCCTTAAGTTGAATGATCATTTCCAATACAACCATCAGTTTTCTATAGTAAAAGGAAAAGATGTATCTAGAAATGATGCTTTAATTAATATGCCAGCTGCGAGCACAAGAAATAGTATAACATACAATAACAAAAAGTTAAATAACCTAAACTTGAAACTGCAAAGTGAATATGTTTTTAGACAAAATGAATTTCCAGATAATAATTTTGAGGTATTTGTTCCAGAAACAGAAACACTAGAAATTGTAGATGTTAGCACTCCTCCAGATGCTTATCATTTACTTAGCTTTAATTCTAGTATGGATTTTAAACTTAACGAAAAATCATCGTTAACAATTGGTTTTAATGTTTCGAATGCATTAAATACTAGTTATAGAAATTACTTAAATCGTTTAAGATATTATGCAGACGATTTAGGTAGAGATTACTCAATTAATTTAAAAATAAACTATTAATAAACAAAAATACAAAACAATGAAAAATTTTAAAATAATAACATTAGCTCTATTAGTATTTATATCTTTTACTGGTTGTTCAGACGATGACGACGTGATACCAACACCAGTAAATCAAGAAGAAGTAATTACAACACTTACAGTAACACTTACACCACTTGGTGGAGGAACAGCAGTAACATTGCAAACGCAAGATTTAGATGGAGATGGACCAGATGCGCCAGAAGTAACAGTATCAGGAAATTTAACTGCTGGAACTACTTACAATGGAGTTATCGTTTTATTAAATGAAACAGAAAGTCCTGCCGAAAATATTACTGAAGAGGTTGAAGAGGAAGCTGATGAGCATCAATTCTTTTACACTATTGGAAGCGCTCTTGATGCAACAACAACTTACACTAGTTTTGATGGAAACGGAAACCCATTAGGTATCGAGTTTTCTTTAGATACTGGAGTTACAAGTTCTGGACTGCTAACATTTACTTTACGTCATTTACCTGCAAAACCAAACACAGGTTTAGCAAATGCTGGTGGAGAAACAGATATTGAAGCTACTTTTAATTTAGTAATTCAATAATAAAAACGATTTCCTTCTTATAAATTAAAACTCAAGATTAATACTAATCTTGAGTTTTTTTATTTTTAGCTACATTACAAGTAAGTAAAAAAGTGTTTCTTATTGTATCTTTGTACTTTATATTCAAATTTATAAAACAGGTATATTCCACATTACAGATTTCTATGAAGATACATGTCAAAACTTCCCAAAGAACATAAATTTATTGACCTTTCAGATTATGGAAGACCAATAGCAAAGGTAATTGCAAACGCTCTAAAAAACACATCTTTCACTCCTATTCATGTTACCATTGGTTTTATTATCTCTGGATTAATAGCAATTTATTGTATATTAAATGGTGAGTTTTGGTTTGCTGCTTTTTTTCTAATTTTTAAATCAATTTTAGATGCAGCAGATGGAGAATTAGCGAGAGTAAAAAAAACACCTTCTTATACTGGTCGTTATTTAGATTCTATAGCAGATATTATACTAAACCTAATCATTTTTATTGCTATTTGGCACATTACATCTTCTAATATATGGCTTACTATTTTAGCTTTTTTTGGTTTACAACTACAAGGCACACTTTACAACTACTACTATGTTATTTTAAGAAATAAATTTGATGGAGACACTACTAGTCGCGTGTTTGAAGATAAAACACCCATAGCTCTTACTGGAGAAAAACAAAAACACGTAAATATATTATTTGCCATATATAAATTTTTTTATGGTGGTTTTGATCAAATTATATATAAGCTAGACCACAATGCGAGTAAAGGAAAAATATTTCCTAATTGGTTAATGACGAGCATTTCAACCTTTGGACTTGGTTTTCAATTACTAATTATAGCTATAATGCTAGTTCTAGATCTTAAACAATATATTATTCCTTTCTTTTTGGTTTACACATTAATGGTTTTTGTATTTATTGGTATAAGAAAGTTACGCTACTAAAAAAGCACTCCAAAAAGAGTGCTTTAAATAATTATTTAAGAACTTTTAAGTTTATAAATCTAATATCTGCGCTGCATGATCTTTAGTCTTCACTTTGTCAATTACATGAGCTACAACTCCATTTTCATCTACTAAAAAGGTTTTTCTATGAATACCATCATACGTTTTACCCATAAATTTCTTTTCTCCCCAAACACCAAATGCGTTAATAACCGTTTTATCTTCGTCTGCTAATAAATCAAACGGAAAGCTATATTTGGTTTTAAAATTAGTTTGGCGTTTTTCAGAATCTGCACTTACGCCTAATATTTGGTAACCTTTATCCTGTAAAGTTTTGTAATTGTCTGTTAAATTACAAGCTTCCGCAGTACAACCAGGTGTACTAGCTTTAGGGTAAAAGAATACTACTAGTTTTTTTCCTTTAAAATCTGATAAAGACACTGTATTTCCATCTTGATTATTAACTGTAAAATCTGGCACTTTATCGCCTTGCTTTAATGTATTCATAGTTGTAATTTTGGTTTTTATCAAAAATACAACTAATGACCAAGCAAGAAAAGGTAGATTTCGTTATAAATACGTTAAATAAATTATACCCAGAAATTCCAATTCCGTTAGATCACAAAGATCCTTATACTTTATTAGTTGCTGTATTATTGTCTGCGCAATGCACAGATGTTCGTGTAAATAAAATTACACCATTACTATTTGCAAAAGCAGACAATCCACACGATATGATAAAAATGAGCGTAGAAGAGATAAAAGAAATTATAAGACCTTGCGGATTATCACCTATGAAAAGTAAAGGTATACATGGTCTTTCTCATATTTTAATAGATAAGCATAATGGTGAAGTACCGCAAAGTTTTGAGTTTTTAGAAGAGCTTCCAGCCGTTGGGCATAAAACAGCAAGCGTAGTCATGTCTCAAGCTTTTGGTGTGCCTGCTTTTCCTATAGATACACATATACATAGATTAATGTACCGATGGAATTTAACAAACGGAAAAAACGTTACCCAAACTGAAAAAGATGCCAAGCGCTTATTCCCTAAAGAAACCTGGAACGATTTACACCTTCAAATTATATGGTATGGTAGAGAATATTCTCCTGCTCGTGGTTGGAATTTAGATAATGATATTATTACAAAAACTATAGGTAGAGCAACAGTTTTAAAAGAATATAACAAAGGAAAACGTTAGTGTAATTTCTAGGCACAAATAATTTTAAGCTCAATTTATTCGCTAGAAGTGATATTTATTTAATAAAAAAACTAAAACAGTCCTGATTCACATCAGGACTGTTTTTTAATCTAATTAAGAAATGCTTCAAACTTTATTTTTTTATAACTTATAACACTTAAAGCCTTGGAATAATTAAGAATAAAACTAATGGTTTCATCTTTAGGGTTCATTTTCTTGTTAATTTTAGAATTTTCAGAGTAAATTTTTGCCATATCATATGTTTAATATTACATAGATAACGAGCAATTTATTCTAATATTGTATCACTATTAATTAGTTAAAATAATGTTGTGTTTCTCAATAACCTTACGCATGTTAATTAACGCATAACGCATACGTCCTAAAGCTGTGTTTATACTTACACCTGTACGCTCAGAGATTTCTTTAAAACTCATATCTTGATACATACGCATCACTAAAACTTCTTTTTGATCTGCTGGTAGTTCTTCAATTAAACGCCTAACATCTTCTTCTACCTGTTCTTTTATAATTGTTTTTTCAGCATTCAAACTTGTATCGCTTAAAACAGAAAAAATACTAAAATCACCATTATTTTGAAACTTCGGCATTCTATTGTTTTTTCTAAAATGATCGATTACTAAATTGTGAGCAATACGCATAACCCAAGGTAAAAATTTACCTTCCTCGTTATATTTTCCTCTTTTTAGTGTGCGAATAACTTTTATAAAGGTGTCTTGAAAAACATCTTCAGCAATATCTCTATCATAAACCTTAGAATAGATAAAACTATAAATACGTTGTTTGTGTCTTTTAATTAAAACTTCAAGAGAAGATTCGTCGCCTTTAATGTAACTACTAACTAGAGTAGCATCTGTGATAAGTTTTTTTCGCATAATCAATACTTTTAATAGCAGAAGTTAGGGCTTCGGCTTGGGTTAATTTATTTAAAAAGTAATGTTGCGTTATAGGCTTGGTAATTTAGTTTATTAATCTTGAGGTAAATATAACAACAATCATTCCGAAAAAACAAAAAAAAATAAATTTTAACACTTTATTACACAATAAACTTATTTTAAAGCTGCTTTTTAAATGTTACCTTTGTGTTTCTTTCACATTAAAAACTCTTATGAACACTAAGCTTTCCGAGGTAAACCCTAAACATAATATTATTATTAAAGGTGCAAAATTGCATAACTTAAAAAATATCGATGTTGTCATTCCAAGAAACAAATTGGTTGTTATTACAGGTTTATCTGGTTCTGGGAAGTCAAGTTTAGCATTCGATACTTTATATGCAGAAGGCCAAAGACGCTACGTAGAAAGTCTATCTAGCTACGCAAGACAATTTTTAGGACGCTTAAATAAACCTAAAGTAGATTACATAAAAGGCATTGCTCCTGCTATAGCAATTGAGCAGAAAGTGAACTCTACAAACCCACGTTCAACCGTTGGTACTACTACAGAAATTTACGATTACCTTAAACTATTATTTGCTAGAATTGGTAAAACATATTCGCCAGTTTCTGGACAACAAGTAAAAAAAGATAGTGTTACAGATGTTTTAAATTATATAAAAACTATTGCTCAAGGCGAAAAACTACTTCTCCTAGCTCCTATTCATTTAGAAGAAGGACGCGAAATGAGTGACAAGCTTAAAGCCTTAAACGCACAAGGTTATGCTAGAATAAAAGCAAATGGTGAAGTTATACGTTTAGATAAAGCAGAAGGTATCACTGAAAAAACAAAAAACCTTTTTTTAGTTGTTGATAGAATTGTAACTAAAGATGACGAAGATTTTTATAATAGATTAGCAGATGCTATTCAAACTGCGTTTTTTGAAGGTAAAGGCAAATGTTTTATAGAACAGTTAAGCGATAACACTACAAGACAGTTTTCTAATAAATTCGAGCTTGATGGTATCACTTTTTTAGAACCAAACGTACATTTATTTAGTTTTAATAATCCTTATGGTGCTTGTCCAAAATGCGAGGGTTATGGAGATGTTATTGGTATTGACGACGATTTAGTAATCCCGAATACAGCTTTATCTGTATACGAAAATGCTATTTTCCCATGGAAAGGCGAAAGCATGAGTTGGTATCGCGATCAATTGGTTAATAATTCTCATCACTTCGATTTTCCTATACATAAACCTTATTTTGAATTAACAAAAAAAGACAAAAATTTAATCTGGACTGGAAATAAGTATTTTGAAGGCTTAAATTCCTTTTTTGCAGAGTTAGAAAGCAAAGCATACAAAATTCAAAACCGCGTGATGTTATCGCGTTACAGAGGCAAAACCAAATGTAAAGTTTGTAATGGTAAACGTTTAAGGATAGAAGCTAATTATGTAAAAATTAGCAATGCTACGTTGACCGATTTAGTTGAAATGCCTTTAGATAAGCTTACTGTTTTCTTTAAACAATTAGAGCTTAACGATAGCGATACTACTATTGCTAAAAGACTTTTAAAAGAAATTGAAAACAGATTAGCCTTTTTATCTAATGTTGGATTAGATTATTTAACACTAAACAGAAAGTCTAACACTTTATCTGGTGGAGAAAGCCAACGTATAAACCTAGCAACATCACTTGGTAGTAGTCTTGTAGGCTCTATGTATATTCTCGATGAGCCTAGTATTGGTTTGCATCCTAAAGATACAGAAAGGTTAATATTGGTTTTAAAGGCATTACGCGATTTAGGAAACACTGTAATAGTTGTAGAGCATGATGAAGACATCATGAAAGAAGCAGATGAAATTATAGATATAGGACCAGAAGCTGGAACTCTTGGTGGACATGTAGTGGCTACTGGAACGTTTAAAGACATTTTGGCGTCAAACTCATTAACTGCACAATATTTAAATGAAACACTTAAAATTGAAGTGCCTAAAAAACGTCGAACATCTAAATACGCTATAGAAATAAAAGGTGCTCGCGAAAACAACTTAAAAAATATAGATGTTACCTTTCCTTTAGGTATGCTAACTGTAATTACTGGTGTTTCTGGAAGTGGAAAGAGTACTTTGGTTAAGAAAATACTATTTCCAGCTATACAAAAGAAGCTTACTGGTTTTGGAGATAAACCTGGACAGTTTTCAGAATTAAAAGGAAATTATAGTAACGTAAAACATATTGAGTTTGTAGATCAAAATCCTATTGGTCGATCTTCGCGCTCAAATCCAGTAACTTATATCAAGGCTTACGATGACATTAGAGCATTATACAGCAAACAAAAATTGAGTATTATTAGAAATTATGCTGCCAAACATTTTAGTTTTAACGTAGATGGTGGACGTTGTGAAACTTGTAAAGGAGAAGGCCAAGTAACTATAGAAATGCAGTTTATGGCAGATGTACATTTAGAATGTGAAACTTGTAAAGGCAAACGTTTTAAAAAAGAAGTACTTGAAGTTACTTTTGCAAATAAAAACATTGACGATATCCTAAACATGACAATAGATGATGCTATTTCATTTTTTGACGAGAATCATGTTACTAAAATAAAGAACAAGTTACAATCATTACAAGATGTTGGCTTAGGCTATGTAACACTTGGGCAAAGTTCTTCTACACTTTCTGGTGGTGAAGCACAACGTATTAAGCTAGCGTCGTTTTTAGGTAAAGGAAATACTAAGGAAACTGCTTTATTTATTTTTGATGAACCAACAACTGGCTTACATTTTCATGATATCAAAAAGCTTTTAAAATCGTTTAATGCTTTAATTGAAAAAGGCCATTCTATAATTGTAGTAGAACACAATCTTGAACTTATTAAATGTGCAGACCATATTATAGATTTAGGACCAACTGGTGGAGAATATGGTGGACAACTTGTTGCTTTTGGTACACCTGAAGAGATTGTAAAAATTAAAGTTTCGGAAACTGGAAAATACTTAAAAGAAAAACTTTAACATGTATGATCTTGAAATTATAAAGAATACAGTATCTACTGCTCCTTGTTACAATGGTGGTG
>NZ_JALZVX010000003.1 GCF_023299985.1 Lacinutrix sp.
CAACCTTTAATAACGATCCTAATATCTGTGCGTGGGAAGTAACTGGAACGCAACCTGTAGAAACAACTACAGCATGTTATGAAACAGCAACCTTTAACAACGATCCTAATATCTGTGCGTGGGAAGTAACTGGAACGCAACCTGAACCACCAACTACAGCATGTTATGAAACAGCAACCTTTAATAACGATCCTAATGTCTGCGTATGGGAAGTAACTGATGATGGAACGGCTATAACTTATTATGCAGATTCAGATAATGATGGATTTGGAGACATAAATAATTCAATAATAGATTGTACTACTCCTGTGGGATTTGTAACAGATAATACTGATTGTGATGATACAAATGATTCTATATATCCTGGAGCAACTGAAATACAAGATAATGGTATTGATGAAGATTGTAATGGTGAAGATGACACCAATACTTTAGGAACACCAGATTTCGAAAATGAAAATATAAGTATAAATCCTAATCCATTTAATTCTCACATCAGTATTAAGCTTCCTTTGAGATTAAACAATGAATTTTTAACATTTACAATCTTTGACTTGAACGGTAGAGTTATATATCGTAAAGTTACTACTCCATTAAATGGAAAAATTAGATTAGTAGAATTAGAAAAATTAGATCAAGCAGCTTACTTTTTAAGAATTTCAAATTCTAAAAATTCAATAATACACACTCAAAAGTTGATTAAATTTTAACACATAAATACAATCAAAAGCTGAGTAATAATTTACTTAACTTTATTATTTTATTAAAAAAAATCGCTGAAATACATATTTACACGCTAAACGACAAAACTTTTTTTTAATTAAACATTTGATAATCAGAATATTAAAAACTAGAAATGTATTTAATCGAATAAATTTGCATTTCATGGATATTTAATGTATTTTTACAAAAATATTATTAAATAGATTTTCTCAAATCTAACCGCTTATGAAAAATTTTACACTCAAGACGAGTACACTTATTATTGTTGCGTTTTTTAGCTTATTTTTAAATCAAACGATAAATGCTCAAGTTGACATTGCAGATTACACCTTTGACTCTGGTCTCGATGGCTGGATAGATGGTGGTAATAATGCAGGTTTTACTACAAGTAATACTTTTAGGTGTAACGCTGCTGGATCTATTTTTGTAAGGAGGAATGGTGGTTCTAGTATAATGACTTCTCCTAATCTTGATTTAACTCCTTATAGTGACGTCGATTTCTCTTTTTGTTTTACTTCAACTGGTATTGATAATAATGAAGGATTTGATTTACAATATTTTGATGGAACAGCTTGGGTAACTTTAGAAACTTATAGAAGAGGTGTCGAATTTGCAACTTCAACTTCAACACCACAAACATTTACGTTTACATTAAATAATGCAACTTACAATTTTAATACAAATTCAGCATTTCGATTTATTGGTCAATGTAGTCAAAATAGTGAATTTGCTGTTTTTGACGATATTAATATTGATGGAACTCCAGCAGTAGCAGGTCCAGAAATAAACGTTCTAGGAAATACTATTACTATTCTAGATGGAAATACTCCTACAACATCTGCAGATTTTACAAATTACGGAAATGTATCTATTGGAAATAGTATTACTAGAACATACACCATACAAAACACAGGAACTGCTGCACTAAACATATGGTCTACTTTTTTTACAGGTGTTGGCTCTAGTGATTATTTAGTTACCACTCCTCCAACTTCACCAATTGCTGCAGGAGCCTCAACTACTTTTGTAGTAACATTTACGCCTTCAATTATAGGAGCCAGAAATGCAATACTTAATATAAATAATGATGATGTAGATGAAGCAACTTATGATTTTTTCATTGTAGGAAATGGTTTTATCCCTGGTTCTTGTGGAATGACTACGATCCATAATGCTACTTTTGAAAGCGGATTAGATGGTTGGACAGATGGCGGTAACGATGCTAATTTAGTTAATAATCCTGCATGGTCTTATGGTGGCGACTTTAGTCTAAGGATAAGAGATGCTGATGCCACCGGAAATAGCTCTTCGTTTTTATCTCCAATATTTGATTTTTCATCTTATGATAAAGTAGACTTTAAATTCTTCTTCATGCCTCAAAGTATGGAATCAACACATAACGCTGCAGGAACAAAAACTTCTAGTGAAGATTTTTTAATAGAATACAGTAGTGATGGAGGTACTAACTGGACAATAGCTACAACTTTTGAAAGTGGAATTGTAGCACCAAATAGAACTGGAGATTTCGATACAAGTAATACACCTATTGGATATGGTCGAATTGTTACATTATTTGCTACAGATTATACCTTCAATTCTAATAGCAGATTTAGAGTAAGGTGCGATGCAAGCGCAAATGATGATTTGGTATATATAGATGATATAACAATAACTGCTACTTCGTTTTGTGTACCTACTGAAGCACCAGGTGGAGTTACATTTGGTTTAGATTTATGGCTTAAAGCAGACCAAGTGGATGGCATTGCTTATGCTCCTGACGGTTCTCCTGTAAGTCAATGGGCTGATAATGGCAAAGGAAATAATGCTAATACTTTAGTAAGCGGTCAAGAACCGGTTTATAGAAATAGTGTTGCACGTAACTTTAATTTCAATCCAGTAATTGAATTTGAAAATGATAATAATACTTCAAATGCTGATATGACTTATGTTATTAATGATGGCAGTAGACAAGAATTACAAGGAACCGGTGGATATAATTCGAATGATATATTTGTAGTACTAATGCCAGATCCAACAATTACCACTTCAATGATACCTTTAGATACATTTACAAGTTCTGATCCAAATGCACTTCAATATGCAGAAGATGTAACAGGTTTTGGCTATGGAGCATACACAGCAAGATTTACCAACGAAAGATTAACTTATTGTATTGGTACTACTTCTGAAACTCCAACTAATCCAACAGAAAATGGATATGGAAGAGCAGATAATAATAGTGGTAATGATTACAATAAAATTCAAATTATTAATATTAGACAAAATGCTTCGGACACTGATATGGAGCTCTATTTTAATGCCAACCAGGTTGGTAGCGAAAGTAATGATCTTTCAAGATATGCTATAATAAACAACGCAAGATTCTGGTTAGGTCGTAGTCAATATTGGAATGGTAGTTTTGATGGTCGTATGGCTGAAGTAATCACATACAATTCTAGAAAAAGTGATGTAAATCTTACACAAGAAAGAAATAGAATTCAATCTTATTTAGCAATTAAATATGGCATAACATTAGGTATTAATGGCGTATCTCAAGATTATGTTAACAGTGATGGAGATGTTATTTGGGATCAATCTGCAGATTTAGCTGAATATAACTATGATATTGCTGGTATTGGTAGAGATGATGTTTCAGAATTAAACCAAAAACAATCTAGTAGTATTAATGATGCAATAGATGGTGCTAGTCTTCCTATTGAAGGGATTGTTACTATGGGATTAACAGATATTTATAACACTAATAGTGATAACATAAATTCAAATGTTAACACCTTTGGTGATAAACAATACCTTGTTTGGGGAAATAATAATGAGAGTTTAGATGCCGCTCCAAATATAATATCTGTAGATATGAGTGCTGGTATTCCAGGATTATCTACTCCTGTTAGCTTTATAGGAATGCAACGTGTTTGGAAAGTTGTTGAAACTGGCGGAGATATAGGAACAGTAAAAGTATCTATACCTCAAAATGCCATTAGAAATATTAGTCCTCCTGGTAGCTATTTAATGTTTATTTCAGACACACCTATATTTGATCCAACTGCAGATTACAAAGTAATGACAGCAGATGGAAGTGGTAATTTAGAAGCTGATTATAATTTTAACGCTACTAAGTTTATAACTTTTGGATATGCACCACAAGTTGTTGTAGAACGTTCAATATATTTTGATGGCGCTGTAGATTATATTGATGTAGAAGATAATCTAGATTTAAATCCAACTGAATTTACTCTGTCTTCTTGGATAAAAAGAGATGTTGGAACTACAAATACATCAATTCTTTCAAAAAGAAACTTTACAGATACAGAAGGTTATGATTTAGGAATTAATGGCGTTGGAAGATTAGTGTTTAGCTTAAATGGAGGTGCCGCTACATTAACATCATCTGTAGTAATACCAGAAAGTGAATGGCATCAAGTAGCCGTGATTTATGATAACGGAACTACAACATTATATATTGATGGTGTGGCTGATACTACTGCATCTTCATTACCTAATCCAATTGCAACATCTCAAAAATTCTTAATTGCTGCTGCAGATGGCTTCGACCCTAATACAACAGCCTATTTTGCTGGAAATATAGACGAAGTAAGAGTATGGGATATCGCTTTAAGTATAGAACAGTTAAGATTTATAATGAATCAGGAAATTCTTGACAACACTGCTTTAGTAAATGGAAAAATAATACCTAATACAATTACAAAAAATGAAATAGCATCTATACCATGGTCAGACCTAGCTGGATATTACCCAATGTCTATCTACACATACACAAATACAAATGATGAGTCTGAAAACAATCATCAAGGTGCATTAAGAAATTTAAATACTGTAGACTTTCAAACGGCACCATTACCTTATCAAACCACTCAAAGTGGAAGCAGTTGGGATTCGCCTGCAACATGGAAAGATGGCTCTGTTCAAACTATTCCAGGAGCATCATCTATAGTCGATTCTAATATTACTGTTGATTGGAATATTGTTAATATTGGACATGATATTAGTTTGGATAATTCCTTTTTGCCAGCAGTGAATAATGAAAATATAACTGTATTAGGATTAATTATTCAAGATACTCCTGCTTTTACCCATCCAACAGATTTTGTGCAAGACGAACCTGCATACAACGGTGAATTAACCGTAACTGGAGACACTGCTACAAATTCAGGAAATGGTTTAACCGTTTCTCATTATTTAAAAGTAGATGGAAAGATTGATTTAGATGGAGAGTCTCAATTAATACAAACGTTAGATTCTGACCTAGACATTGCTAGTATAGGAACTTTAGAACGTGATCAACAAGGTACTCAAGATTTATACACTTATAACTATTGGTCATCACCTGTAGGAGTTAGTAACACTACAAGTAATAATAATTGTTATACAGTACCTCAAATATTTAATGATGGAACAGATTCAACGAGTCCATTAAATATTAATTTTATAACTAATGGTTTCGATGGTACA
The DNA here is from genome assembly GCF_023299985.1 of Lacinutrix sp. Lineage (GTDB taxonomy): Bacteria > Bacteroidota > Bacteroidia > Flavobacteriales > Flavobacteriaceae > Lacinutrix. The sequence continues at coordinate 5,212 of NZ_JALZVX010000003.1, forward strand.
CCTTCTGGAACTGGAACACCAATAGGTATCGCAGACTATTGGATATGGAAATATGCAAACTTAACATCAGACTTTTTCAACTGGCAACATGTTAGAAGCACAGGTTCTATGCTTGTAGGAGAAGGTTTTACAATGAAAGGCGTTATGGATACTAGCAATAATTTATTATTGGAACAAAATTATGTCATTGAAGGAAAACCTAACAATGGAGCAATAACTCTTAATATAAATCCTGCCAGCGAATATTTAGTTGGTAATCCTTACGCATCTGCAATAGATGCCAATAGGTTTATTTTAGATAATACAAATACAACTGGTGTCGTTTTATTTTGGGAGCACTTTGGAGGTGGCTCGCACAATACTGCTGATTACCAAGGCGGTTATGCAACGTACAACCTCTCTGGTGGAGTTCCAGCAATACAATACAACTATGAAACAGCATCTAACGATCCAACAGGAGGTAATGGTACAAAAACACCAGGTCGATATATACCTGTTGCTCAAGGGTTCTTTGTTACTGGAACCGCTAGTGGTACTATTAACTTTAATAATAGCCAACGTGTTTTCCAAAAAGAAAATGCTAATTCTGTTTTCTTAAAAAACAGTAACCAATCATCTAATAATCCAACTCTAGAAATAGACAACAGATTAAAAATTAGATTAAGTTTCACTACAGCAGATTTTTTCAATAGACAATTATTAGTTACAAGAGACCCTAATGCAACTGAATTAGTAGACTTTGGATATGATGCAGAAAACACTGAAGTATTTAATACAGATGTCTATTGGATTATAGACACTAAGAAATTCACCATTCAAGGAACTAATGTTATTGAGGCCTCAACCATTCTTCCTTTGGGAATTAAAACAGCTGTCAGTGGTATAAACACCTTTCAAATTGATGCTTTAGAAAATGCACCTTCAAATTTAGAACTATTTATTTTTGATACTGTTACTGGTTCTTATCATGATATTAAAAACAATCCTGAATTTACAATCGATTTGCCTGCAGGAGAATACTTAGATCGTTTTGAATTAAGGTTTGAAAATGGAAACTCGTTAAGTACAGAAGATTTTGAAACTCAAAGCGGTATTCAATATTACTTTACAAACAACAACGAAACCATTGTAATTAGCAATCCAGAGTTTCACGTTATCAAAAATGTTGAGCTATTTAATATTTTAGGCCAATCTATTGTTAAGTTTGATGCTATTGAAACCCTAAGTACTATAGAATTAAAAACAAACAGTATAGCAACTGGCAATTACATTATAGAAATTACTACAGACCAAGGTAAATTATCTAAAAAAGTCTTAGTAGAGTAACATAACTCATTAATATTAAGAGCCTGAAATTCTATATTTTCAGGCTTTTTCTATCTAAATACTACACTTAATCTTAAAAAAAATACACAAAAAATCCATACAACTTTTTTGTGCGTTAGTTATGGCTTTCCTTTTGACTATACTATCTATAAGTCATAAATTTGAAATATAAGATAACCTACTTAATAAGTTATTCTAAAAACTCATTACTTATGGCACCTTTTTCAACTAGACCGACATTACTTTCAATTTTATTTATTGCTATAAGCTTTTGTGCATTCTCAAAATCTAATGGAGATAATAGAATAAAAATTCGTTTAGGCTTTACCTCTGTAAACAACATTCATAGACAAATTCTAGTAACAGTTGACGAAAACACAACCGCAGGAGTAGATTTTGGTTATGACGCTGAAAATTTTGAGAATCGCCAAGACGATATGTATTTGGATGATTGAAGAAAGAAAATTTACAATTCAAGGTATAAATAACTTAAACCAAAAATCTATTTTACCTTTAGGTTTACACACAGCTACATATGTTATTAACACTATTCTAATACATGCATTAGAAAATGTACCAGAGGAGTTAGAAATAGTTCTTTTTGACAAAGAAGCAAGCGTTTACCATAAAATATTAAAGATAATGCTGGTTTTACTGTAAACTTATTGGCTGAATCTTACACAAATCGTTTTGAATTAAGATTTATTGATCTTAGCGATAACACAAGTGATGAAGATGATAATACAGATGCAGATGACAATACTGCAGATGAAACAAATGATGAAGCAGAAACAGAAAGTGATGTAGAAGTTATTTCCAAAATCGATACTACTATAAACACAGAAGATGCTAAAATAAAATTAAGGTTTATTAATAACACAAAAAGTATAGCTATTAATAATCCAGCGTCTTTAGCAATAACATCTGTACAAGTGTATTCTTTTACTGGACAACTAAAAGCGCAGTTTAATACTATTGAAAAAACAAATAAAACAGCTATTCAAGCAAGTAACTTAAAAGCTGGACATTACATTATTGTTGTAAATACTAATTTAGGAGCAACGTCAAAAAAAATATTAGTTAATTAATCCTTTTTCATTAATAAAACTAATAAAAAAAGCCTGAAATTATATTTCAGGCTTTTTTTGGTTAATATCATAATCTCTATCGCTTATCTAAATTAGAGATATTATTAATATGTACGCTATTTAACTGAAACAATAAGCGCTTCTAAACCTACTTTAGTTTGCTCACCAGATTTCATGTTTTTTAAAGTATATACACTGTTATTCATTTCCTCCTCACCTACTAACACAACAAATGGAATACTACGCTTATTAGCATAATTCATTTGCTTTTTCATATGTTTTCCATTGGTAATTTTATCAGGATATAATTCTGCATTAACTCCAGCTTCTCTTAAACTTTTCACTGCCTTTAAACTAAACAGCGCTTCCTCATCACCAAAGTTAATAAACAATACCTCTGTACTTTTTGCAATAGTATCTGGAAATAAACCTAATTCTTCAAGTACTAAATAAATACGATCTAAACCAAAGCTAATACCAACACCACTTACATTTTTAAGTCCAAAAATGCCTGTTAAGTCATCGTATCTTCCGCCTCCACCAATGGAACCCATTTTTACACCTTTTGGTGCAGAAACTTCGAAAATTGCGCCTGTATAATAGTTTAATCCACGTGCTAAAGTAACATCTAACTGTAAGTTAGCAGATTGCAAACCTAGTTCGTTAATTGCCTTATTTATAAAATCTAATTCTTCAATTCCTTTATTTCCTTCTTCGGAAGTACTAAGAATACCTTTTAAACTTTCTATTTGAGATTCAAAACTTCCAGTTAAAGAAAATAATGGCTGTAATTTATCTATGCCACTTTGCGGAATACCTTTACCTAGCATCTCTTCTTTTACCTTCTCGGCTCCTATTTTATCTAATTTATCTAAAGCTACAGTAAAATCGATAAGTTTATTGCTTGCGCCAATTACTTCTGCAATTCCAGATAATATTTTACGATTGTTAATTTTTATAGTTGTGCCTTTTAAACCTAAAGCTGTAAACACATTATCGTACAACTGTACAAACTCCACTTCTTGCCATAACGAGTTGCTACCAACAACATCTGCGTCGCATTGGTAAAACTCTCTAAAACGTCCTTTTTGTGGTCTATCTGCTCTCCAAACAGGTTGCATTTGGTAACGCTTAAATGGGAAGTCTATGTCGTTTTGGTGTTGTACTACGTAACGTGCGAAAGGTACTGTAAGGTCGTAGCGTAGGGCTTTTTCAGACAACCATTCTGTTAAATATTTAGGTTTTAATTGATTAAAAAAATCACCAATTACTAAAGTTGAAAAA
>NZ_JALZVX010000004.1 GCF_023299985.1 Lacinutrix sp.
TTATCAAGTTTTATCTCCTTGTAATTGTTAGCGTTTTTAATGGTTTTGGCAATTTTAGAAATACTGCCTTTTTCTATTAAAATATCTTGAGTAGTGTTATGAAAATCACTCTTAGAATCAATTATTCTTGCAGATTTTATAAGTACGTTCATTTAAAATATTTTAAGATGATCATTTCTAAAACTAAAAATAGTAATGCTAAAATAACAAACCATTTCCATAGCTCATTTACTTTGCTGTCCTTTTTTATGGTATTAAAAACTTCTGAAATAGAATTACTAACCGTTAAGTTATCACTATTAGAAAAGCTTTGATAGTTTAAATTACTTTCATTTCTATTGTAATTATAGCTAACATTCTCTATAATTTCAGCTTTGTTTTTAATATTGTAAACGCCAGCTTTTTCTGGAGTTTCTGTTGTTGTAATAGCCACTTTATTATTAAAATACTGTTGTTGTGGAATTATATTTATATTAGCGTCTTCATTTACCAAAGTTAAAACAGCATCTTGTTGTAAGTCTGTAGCTACATCGTAAGTGTTTTCTTTACCAATGGTATAATATAAATTAGACAGTTTTAAGCTGCGTTTCGAGATGTTATAAAACGTTGGAACAATTAAATTAATATCTTGAAAACTTGAGTTTTTGCTGTTTAAAGCTGAAGTAAATACAAAGGCATTATTGTTTTCAGATAAAAAAGGTTTTCCGTCTTCAAATTGAAGCACAGCAGATGCTTTACCTAAGATTTGTGGATAGTAAGATTTTATCTTTGGATATTGAAAATTTGCAACACGCTTCTCGAACACACCATCACTATACAAAGGATGAGAATAATTAATGTTAGTTAAGCGTTTTTCGGTTTTAGAAAGCTTAGCAAAAGGAGTGAGGTTGTAGTTTAATAGTAGGCTGTTATATTCTTGAATATCAATATTTTCTGAAGGTATTACAACTAAAATACCACCATTATTTGTAAACGATTTCAAAGCAGTTATCAAAGCACTTGAAATCTGTTTTAATTCATTTAAAACAATAAGATTCTGACTGCTAATATCACTATAATTTAACTGATTTAAAGCTGTTGCTTTATAGCTAAACTCGTTAGCAGAATAGATACTTTTTAAGAAGGCATCGCTAGTTTGGTTAATAGCTAAAACGTTTATTTTTAAGTTAGTATTGATGTTAAAAAACAAAGTATTATCAAATTGAAGGTTTGTATCGTCTATAGTAACTTTTCCGTCTATGCGCTCGTTTGCAGGTAATGTAAAAACAGTAGTTGCCTTGTCTGTAATTTTAACAGACGATTTTGTTAATAAACTACCATTGTTGTATAAAGACACTGGAAGATTTTCTATGGTGTTTCCTTTGTTTTTAAGACTAACAGTTAGTTCTAAATTACTAGAGGTTTTTTTAGAAATATAAACACTATCTATGGTTACATTGCTTTTACTAACAGGTTTTAATTGTACTAAATTTAGATTTGTGGTTTCATCTTTTTCAGCTTTAAAATTCGACTCTTTTTGCTGAAAATCACTTATAAAAACTAAGTTTTTAATGGTATTATCATCTTTAGAAAAGTACTTTTTACTTTTTAATAAAGCTGCATCGTAAGGTAACTGGTTTGTAGCGTAGTTAAGCTTGAGCAAATCGTTAGTAATTGCTTTAACTGTTGTATTTCTAAAGCTATTATCGTTTGTAACAAGTGCTATGTTTTCGTCTTCTGGAACACTACTAATAATATCGCTTACAGCACGTTTTAGCAACTCGCCTTTATCTCCTTTTACTTGCATACTAAAAGAATTATCGAGATAAATAACGGTTTCAGATTTGGTATTAAACGTTTTGTTTTTTGAAGTAAAAGGTTGCGCAAATGCTATTACAATGGCAGCAAGAATACCCATTCTAGTTAATAAAGTTAACCATTTTTTAATTTGAGCACTTTTACGTGTTTGTAAGGATACTTTCTTTAAAAAAGCAACATTAGTAAAAGCTTCCGTTTTAAATTTACGTAGCTGAAATAAGTGAACAATAATAGGGATTAGCAGTAATAATAACGCGTAAAGAAGTTCTGGGTGTTTAAACTGCATTGCTAATTTTGATTAAGCAAATATAAAAACTAATACTTAAATATTAAGCGCTTTAACAAAAGAAAAAATAATCTCGCATAGATTCCTTTGTTAGTTTAAAAAAATAGTTTCTAATAATGACTTGCTCTTCTTTATTAGCAACACTTACAATACATTGAAAATGCTCTAGAGTTTCTAAATATTGAAACGGTTTCATTTCTACATCGTAAATATGTTTGCCAATTTTTTTTGGGTTATCGCAAATCCAGTGAAACGGAATATTTAACGCCTTTAATTTTTTAGCTATGGTTTTACCTTTATTGCCTGCTCCCCAAATTACTAAAGGCTGTGAACTATTATAGTCTAATTTTAAAAAATAATGAAGCTTGATGTCTATAAAACTATTTTCGGCATAATTAGCATCTGTTCTTGAAGCTCGCGTTCCGTAATCTCGCCATTGGTGCAATACTTTGTCACATGCAATTACTTTGTAATTAGCTTGATAAAACCTAAAAGTAAGGTCATAATCTTCAGGATAACGTACGGGATTAAAAGCGTCTATGGCAACCAAGTTTTCTCTACTAATCATCCAGCAAGGAGATGGTATAACACACTCTTTATAGATTTCAGAATAATTAGTTCCTTTAGTAGTTAAACTGTTTAACCAATCTTCATATTTTCTGTAGCCATCGCTTATGCCTTCCGCAGAAAAATAACTTACCAAACCAGTTGCAACATAGTTTTTGCCATGTTGTTTAAGGTTGTTTAAAAGTGTTTCTAGTTTAATAGTTGGCATAATATCATCACTATCCATTCTAGTAATATAGTCGCCTTTAGATTTTGAAAAAGCTAATTTTAAGGCGTCAATAATACCAGAACCTTCATTTTTAAAGAGCTTAATTCTTTTGTCGCTATTTGCATATTCTTCAACTAAATTATAGCTTTTATCTGTAGAATTATCGTCTATAATTAGTAACTCCCAATTGGTGTAGGTTTGCGTAATTAAAGAATCTAGACATTCACTAAGAAATTTTTGAGTATTTTTAAACGGAATTAAAATACTAATTAAAGGCTGCTGCATACTTGCAATATACTATTCTACACCATTTTATTTAACACTAATTAACATAATTTTACAATTAGTGTATGCAACAGATTGTACATTTGTGCTTCATAACTTTTAACTACTAACTACTAACTACTAACTACTAACTACTAACTAACTAACTAAATAAAACAATGAAAAAACATCTTTTAAGTATTGTATTTGCTGGAGTTCTTCTAGTTGGATGTAACTCTACTAAAACCACAGGTGGGAAAAAAACTAACGATTTAGCTACTTTAAATCCTATTCAAACCACTTTAGATTTAACTAAAGTTGTAGATGATAAAGTACCAGTTACTATAAATCCTGGGCGTTTTACGGTAGAAACTGTAACCTATAGATTACCAAGAGTAGTACAAGGAACGTACTCTGTTAGTGATTTTGGAAAGTATGTTGACGATTTTAAAGCTATAGATTATAAAGGCAACGCATTACAAGTTGTAAAAACAGATACTAATACTTGGACTATTAGTAATGCTGTTACCTTAGACAAGATTACATATAATGTTAATGACACTTTTGATATGGAAACAAGTGGTGGTGGAATAGGTAAAGAAGTTCCATTTTCTCCTGCTGGAACTAATATTGAATCTACAAACTATGTATTAAACTTACACGGTTTTATTGGTTATTTCGATTCTTTAAAAACGGCACAATATAACTTAGATGTTACTGCACCTAAAACAATGCTTAAAACATCTGCATTACAAGAAAAAGGTACAAAAATGAATGATGATGGTGTTTCTATGACTTCTACTTATTTTGCACCAAGATATTTTGATATTACAGATAACCCAATGTTTTATGGTGCATTAGATGTTGAAGAGTTTAAAGTTGGAGACATTAAAATAGTTTTAAGTGTGTATTCTCCAAACAATGTACATTCTGCTGAAAAAATTAAAGCAGTTATGCAAAAAATGATGCTAGCTCAAAAAGCATACTTAGGAGCTGTAAATACAACACCTCGTTACGATATTTATTTATATTTATCTGAAGGTAAAGCTGAATCTCCAAAAGGTTTTGGCGCACTAGAACACCATACTTCTACAGTAGTAGTTTTACCAGAAGCTATGCCAGATGAAGCTTTAGCAGAAAGTATGATTGATGTTGTATCTCACGAGTTTTTTCATATTGTAACACCTTTAAGTGTGCATTCTGAAGATGTACATTATTTTGATTACAACCAACCAACATTTTCTAAGCATTTATGGATGTACGAAGGTGTAACAGAATATTTTGCAACATTATTTCAAGTAAATCAAGATTTGGTTTCTGAAGACGAATTTTACACCAAAGTAATGGGTAAAATAAAATCTGCATCAGCAATGGATGATGCCATGAGTTTTACCGAAATGAGTGAAAATATTCTTGAAGAACCTTATGCTCCACAATATGTAAATGTGTATTCTAAAGGTGCTTTAATAGGTATGTGTATGGATATTATTTTGCGAGAAGAAAGTAATGGTAACAGAGGAATTTTATCTTTAATGAAAGAATTATCTTTAAAATACGGAAAAAACAAGCCTTTTGAAGATAATAATTTAATTGCCGAAATTACTGCAATAACGTATCCATCTGTAGGAACATTTTTAAACACTCATGTAGTTGGTGGAACACCAATTAATTATAACGATTTTTTTGCTAAAGCAGGTTTAGCGCTATCAGAAGGAAAAGTAGAAACTAACTACATACAAAACGATGGTGTTTTAATTTTTGCACCAGATATGTCAACAATGTCTCTTCCTTTTTCTGATGCTGTTAAAAACAATAGTTTTTGGGCCGAAAATGGTGTTTTACCAGGAGATGTTATAAAAACAGTTGATGGTAAAGAATTAACAATGGCTACTGCTCAAGCAATTTTAACAGAGGTTTTTATGTGGAAACCAGGTAGAGATGTAGATGTTAGAATAGACAGAAAAGGTAAAGAGGTTATTGTTAAAACTAAATTAACACAATCTTATACTACTGGTTCAAGTTTAGCAATAGACCCAAATGCAACAGCTAAACAAAATGCATTACGTGAATCTTGGTTGAGAGGATAAAATTTAAATACTTTATATAATTTTAAAGCCGAATCTTAATTTTAAGATTTGGCTTTTTTATGCTTCATTTTTAATTTAAAAATTTTCGAAAACACCTAAACCGAAGAGTGCGAAATCGTATTTTACTGGATCTTTAGCATCTAGTTTTCTTAAAGAATAATCTAATTCTGCTAAAGCTTTTCCATCGTTTTGTTTTCGTTTTAAAAGGCCAAGTTTTCTTGCTACATTTCCAGAGTGCACATCTAATGGGCAGGATAATTGGGAGGCTGATAATGTTTTCCAAATACCAAAATCTACTCCTGTACTGTCATCTCTAACCATCCAGCGCAAAAACATATTAATGCGTTTTGCTGCTGAATTTTTAAATGGATCGCTAACATGTTTTTGGGTACGTGGTAAATGTTCAATTTCAAAAAATAATTGTTTAAAATGATGAATTGCCTTTTGCATGGATTGTTTTTCTGCATGTTTAGCAAACGCAGCTTCTAATCCATTATGGTTTTTATAAATGTGTTGTAGGCTTTTAATAAAGGTTATAAAATCGCCTCCATTAAAGGTTCTGTGCACAAAAGGTAATAGTTTATCTAAGTCGGATTCTTGATGATTCATCACAAAATCGTGAGGAGAATGTTCTAATAAAACTAGCATCTTATTTGCATTATTTATAATACTTTTTCTATTTCCCCAAGCAATAGTAGCACTTAGAAATCCAGCGATTTCAATATCTTCTTTTTTATTAAACTGATGCGGAATCTGTATTGGATCGCTAGTTATAAAATCTGGTCTGTTGTATTGCTCTACTTTAGCGTCTAAAAATTCTTTGAGTTCTTTTTTAGTCATTCTATTACTATTTTGGTATTACTTTTTTAGAATAAAACCCATCTTTTAAATCATTAGAATACTGTTGCGGAAACACATTAAAATAGGTTCTAAAATAATTGAGTTGGTCTTCGCTTAAAGCAGGCAAAGGTGCGTTTCCAGTTTCCCAGAGTAATCCACTGCCTTTAGATAAGGAATGTATTGTAGTATTTTTTATTTTAATGGTATTGTAAGCATCATTATATTTAGAATTACTATGTGGTTCTAGAATATAGTTTAAAGAAAACAAACCATTGCTTTGATGATTGGTATTGTTAGTGATAGAAGACGTATTAACATTAATAAACAACGGGATTACAGGCAATAAAACAATTATAAACACTAATAAAATAACACCTTTTTTGTTATTAATTATAGTTGAAGTTATAACCAACAGAAAAAACATTAAAAACGGAAAGTAAAAGCGGTATTGTGGTGAAAACACAAACAAGAAAATAAGAAAGCCAATACCTGTAAAGTAGATTATTTTTATAGGTTTATTCGTCTTAAATTTTTTAAAAAGAAAAGGAATAACAGTAATGCATAATAGAAATAGAGTATTAAAAATACTATCTAGTTTGCCTTGTGTTACCCAATGTAAAAGTTTTTTTAATAGAGAAGTTTTATTATAAGCGTCGATAGTTAAACCATAGCTTGCAGCAGTTTCATACTGCGATAAATAGATATTAATAGTATTTGGTAAACTCCAGTCTTGTTGTAAAAAAGAGATTGGTAATGGATATAAAGGATGACCAGTAATTATTGTGTTTTTTACAATAAATAAGATAAATGTTACTAATGAAACAACCAATAAGCCTTTTGTTTTTCGTCTTGTGTAAATAAAATAGTAGAAGTAGAGTATAAGTGCAAAAACAAAAAATACTAGTCCTGTTAATTTTATAAACGTTGCAAAAACAGACAGTATAAAAACAGCATAAAATGAATGCATATTGTATTGTTTGTAGCAACTTAAAAACTCATAAAAAACAATAATTCCAATAACGTAAATAGCAATATCTGGTGAAGGCGCTCCAATAAATTGAAATAAGAAAACATTAAAAACAGGAAATAGTCCAATTACTAAATCCATTCTATTTTTAGCTGTTTGGTTGTAATAACTATTTAGTTTTTCTATTGCATAAATATTTCCAAGCAATAACATAAAACCGCTTAAATCGTTAAGATTATTGGTTATAAAGGCAAAATTGAATCCGCTTTGTAATACATGCCAACCAGAAGTCTGCCCTAAAAAAGGATGTAAATTTGTTAAGCCTTTGGTGAAACCAAATTGATTTAACCATTTTATGGTTTGTATGTAATAGGTTTCATTATCTACTATAAAAGGTGCAGAAGCACATTTTGCTAATATTAAAAGTGTAGTGACTATTAAAGCTATTTTAAACACAACGTTTAAGCTACTAAAACTGTTTTTAAATTGTTTGATCTTGTCGAAAATACTTGCTTTATTTACAAAAAATAATGATGTAGTAAGTATAAAAAGGAAGGTAGAAAATAATTGATTAATAGGAGCGAAAATAGCCCAAAAACCAGCTAATAAAGTAATGCCAAAACAACCAAAGAGTATTGTTGGTATTGAATTTTTTACTTGTAATCTAAATATACGAGAAGCGCTTGTGCCTATAACTAACGTTGTAGCAAAAACAAAGATCCAAGACAGTAGTATAAGAAGCATGATTGGTTTTAGTTAAAACGAATTTACAAATAGTTTTACTAGTTATAAAGTTTGGTGTCTTGTTATTCCATCACTTTAGTGTATAGAAATTATTTAAATTCAATTTTATTAATTTTCAATATTACTAATTGGCTAAAAGATCTCCAAATAATAAAAAAGGTAAAGTTAATACACCATTGTACAAAGCATGTAAAAGTATAGAGTAAATTAAACCAATTTTTACACGTAAAAAACCTAAAATTAAGCCTAGAATTACTTGTGGTAAAATTAATATAGGAGATAGTAGAATAACGTTTGTTGTTATTTCAAAATTTGTAATATGCACATAACCAAAAAGGATTGCAAAGGCATAAAAAATATATTTAAACTGTTTTTTGTATTTACAAAATAAGGTTATTGGAGCTCTAAAAATTAACTCTTCTAATAAAGGTGCTGCTACCGAAACTAATAAAAGTACTACTATTTTAGGATAGTCCTCAAACAAATCTGCAGATGCATGCTTGCTCATATCTATAAGTTCAACATGTTCTAAAACTGAAAACACAGACACTAAACTTATAGAAAATAAAAGGCTAATTATTAATGTATTAAAAACTAAAACAACCTTTTGGTTTAGAGATAAATGTTCGTTGAATCCACATTCTGGATTTTTAATAAATTTAAGAATTTCTCTTGCAGTAGTAATCATTTATTACTCTGTAACTATTTTCCCATCCACCATAACCAGCTTTCTATCTGCTAAATCTGCTAATTCTTCGTTGTGTGTTACTATAACAAAGGTTTGTCCGAATTCGTCACGCAATTTAAAGAATAAACTGTGTAGATTTTCAGCACTTTCGCTGTCAAGATTTCCAGAAGGTTCATCTGCAAAAATAAGACTTGGGTTATTTATTAACGCTCTCGCAACTGCTACACGCTGTTGTTCTCCACCAGATAATTCGTTTGGTTTGTGGTTATATCTATGAGATAAACCTAAGAAGTCTAATAACTCCTTAGCACGTTTGGTAGCTTCAGCTTTAGGTGTTTTTTTAATAAAAGCAGGAATACATATGTTTTCTAAAGCTGTAAATTCTGGTAATAATTGATGAAACTGAAAGATAAATCCAATATGTTCATTTCTAAATTTAGCCAATTGCTTTTCAGAAAGTGAACCAATATTTTCTCCATTTATTATAAGTGAAGCGTTTTCGGTTTTAGAAATAGTATCTAAAGTGCCTAAAATTTGCAATAGCGTCGTTTTTCCAGCACCAGAGGTACCAACAATAGAGACTACTTCACTTTTTTTAATATGCACATTTACGCCTTTTAAAACATGTAAATCGTCGTAATACTTATGTATGTTTTTAGCTTTTATCATGGAAAAAAATAAGAAGTCTAAATTACTATTTTACAAATTGTTTTACAACTTTTAAAACGTTTAAGATTTTCTTTTAAAAACCTTTTTTATATCGTTGTAATCTAAAAAGTAAACCATTTTAAGCGAAAAAGTATTGCCATTTGGCTGTTCTAATAAATCGCTAATGCTACTTCCAAAAGTTTGTTTACCATCATTATTAATGTTGAAAATACGATTACGATATTGTGCTGTTAAAAAACTTCCAGGTCCAAACTGCCATGAGTAAGTTAGGTTTAAATTCCATGTGCTAAAATTTACATCTGGATCGTCGATATCATCTTTTGTATAATTGTTGTCTCTATTTAATCTTCCGTTTTCGCTTAAAGCATAAATATCATTCTCATATTGTACAGCACTCCAAAAGTTTCTAAAACTTAAGGTTAAACTATTTAATGCGTTAAAATTATAACTTCCAGAGATACTATTTGTTATAGTAACTTGGTCGCGTTGTCCATAAATAATATCATCTCCAATAAAGTCTATCCAACCACGTTCGCGAAGTTCTTGATCCCAATTAAAAGAATAAATAACAATAAAATTTTCGTTAAACTTCACTCTTGGTTCTATACTAAAAAACACATTTTCGTAAGATCTTTCGTCTTCAAATAGTGTTTCGTATCCAAGGTTTACATCTATGGCATATTTTTTATTATAATTTGTAGAAATAAAAGCACTGGTATTTAACCAATCTTCGGTAATAAAAAAACGATTATCCACACGAGGTCCAAAATAATCAAACTGTTTTCCTGGTTGTATATTAAAATTACCACCATAAGCCATTAAGCTCTTTTTTCCAACAGCAAAAATACTGCCTCCAAAATTATAACCTGTAAACGTTCCGGGTTGGTATAAACTGTTATAATTGGTCCAAGCGCTAATGCTAAAGTTGTTTAACGTCTCGGTTGGTTCAAAAATTTGATAAGAAAAATTAGCGCCTACATTACTATAGTTATTTCTAAAAATGAGTCCTATATCGTTAATATCGTAATCTTTATCAGCCAATTCATGATAAGCGCTCCATCTATATTTACCACTATTTTTACCTAAACTTAGACTTGTACTAATACCTGTTTGCGTACCATTTTCAAGATTTATATTACTCATTTTAACATCTGCAGTTGCACCATAGGTGTTTTTTTTGTTTTTTAAATCGAAAAGTAAACCAGTAACATTAGCATCTCTAAAACCAGAACCATTACGTGTTACATTAGTGTTAATTAAAGTTACAGACGAATTTTTATTAAACTGTTGGTCTACTACCATAATATTATAATTGGTTAAAGGTTCTACTGTTTCACTACGTTTTTCACCTGTAACTGTATCTATAATATCTACATTTGTTTTTTCGGTAACGGCATTAAAAAAACCAACACCTAATCCATTTTTTGTTCTTCCTGAAACTTTTATAGCATTTAATAAAGATGTTTTATCAGGAAAATCACCATCTATAATTTCGTTTTCATTTAAATTAGGGCTTCCTACAGGAGCACTACCAATACGCCTAGAGAAGAATAAATTTCCTTTTCTAAATAAATCGACACCTTCTGTAAAAAACTGTCTTTGCTCCGAAAAAGTCTGCTCAAATGGTCCTAGGTTAAGCTGTACATCATCAAAGCCAACTTGGCTAAAATCTGGAATAAGTGTAGCATCGAGTGTAAAATTTTCTGTAATACCATATTTAATATCTAATCCTGCATTAAAATTGCTAATGGTTTCGCCATCAAAATTATCGACTATAGCAGAAGCGAATGGATAAAAACTTAGTCGTGTAAGTGGTTCTAAACTGGTAAGCCCTTTTAATTCACCATTAAAAAAACCAATTGGTGCTCCACTAGTAATATCTACAGCGTTCCAGGTATTTTGCTCGCGAGTGTTTCTATAATGTCTATGAAATTGAATGCCCCAAGTTGGGTTTTCTTGTTGTGTAAAACGTAATGCTCTGTATGGAATTTTCATTTCTACAATCCAACCATCTTCAACAGTTGTAGTTGCACTTTCCCAAACAGCATTCCATCCAAAATCCTCTCCGTTCCCTGGGCTTTCTGTAGCGTCTGCTTGTGTGCCAGAACTAAACACAAAGAATTCGGTATTATTTTGTGCATCATTATTTGGGTTAAAAATAACACCAAAAAAATCTGACTGTCCAAAATCATCACGCTGCGTAAATTGCTTCATCATGTCATTAGGATCATCGTATAAATAAGCAGCAATATAAATACCAGAATCGTCATAAGTCATTTTTACTTCTGTACGTTTATTTTCTGGCATTGTTTTACCAACTGTTGGTCTAAACTGAACAAAATCTGTAGCAATTTCCGCAGTATTCCATACAGCATCATCTAAAACACCATCAATTTTAGGTGCTTTTTCTGTACGTGCAATAGTATATGCTTTTTTGTCTTGCGCAGTAACTTGAAAAAGAGTTAGAAATGTTAGTGCTGTTACTAAAAAAAGTTTCATTCGATTTTGGTTAGTTGATTTTTGATAGTATAAAGACTTCAATAGTTTTATTCTGTTACAGTTTTGATGGCAAAACTAATTTTACAAGCGCCTTTTTGTCTTAATTAAAAGTTAAAAAAATAAGCTTGAGTAAGGTATTGCTTATTAAATGTACTTTTTTTAAGTAAATTTATAAAATGATAAACAAAAATTTAGAAATAGCAACATTTGCAAATGGTTGCTTTTGGTGTACTGAAGCTGTATTTAATAGAGTGGAAGGTGTCGAAAATGTGGTTTCTGGTTTTACTGGTGGAAACATTAAAAATCCTGCTTATCGCGAAATTACTACAGGCAGAACAGGACATGCAGAAGGTATTCAAATTTCTTATAATGCTGCATTAATTAGTTATATTGAATTGCTAGAAATCTTTTTTGCAACACACGACCCAACAACATTAAACAGACAAGGTCATGATGTTGGAACACAGTATCGTTCTGCTATTTTTTATAATTCTAATACTCAAAAAGACCAAGCTGAAGCTTTTATAAAACATTTAGATTCCGAGAAGGCTTTTAATGCTAAAATTGTAACAGAAGTTACTGCATTAGATGTATTTTACAATGCAGAAGCAGACCATGATAAATATTACGAACGCAATTCGGAAAATTCGTATTGCCAATTCGTTATTCATCCAAAGCTAAAAAAATTAAATACCTATTTTAACGATAAATTAAAATAATAAAAGCACAACAAAAATGCCATATAAAAAATTTGAAGAGTATAATATAAAAGTAACAGACGATGTTAAAGACCGTTATAAAAGCATCATTGAAGATTTAGGTGAAGACACAAAACGCGACGGATTAATTAAAACTCCAGAACGCGCAGCTAAAGCCATGCAGTTTTTAACACAAGGTTACGAGCAAGATGCAGCCGAAATTTTAAAAGGTGCCATGTTTAAAGAAGAATATAATGATATGGTTATAGTTAAAGATATCGAATTGTATTCTCTTTGCGAACACCATATTTTACCGTTTTTTGGTAAAGCACATATAGCTTACATACCAAACGGACACATTGTAGGTTTAAGTAAACTACCAAGAATTGTAGATGTTTTTGCTAGACGTTTACAAGTTCAAGAACGTTTAACACACCAGATATTAGACTGTATAAACGATACCTTAAAACCAGAAGGTGTTGCAGTTGTTATAGAAGCATCGCACATGTGTATGATGATGCGTGGTGTTCAAAAACAAAACTCTACTACCACTACGTCTGGATTTAGAGGTGCTTTTGAAAACATTGAAACACGTACAGAATTTTTAAAATTAATTAGTTCTAAATTGAGTTAGTAATTTTAAAATAATTTATAATTGCATTATTTTGATTGTTATTGTAACAAATTGTGTAAAATGCTTACCTATAGTTAAATAGTTTTTTATTACTTTTTTTAGTTTGAAATAGTTTAAACTAAAAAGTGGAACACTATTTGCTCTATTATAAGTATTAACACAATTAAACAAAATGAATTTAGAAAACACAAACAAGTACAAAATATTAGCAGCAAGTATCATTTTTGATGCCGTAGGTTACGCTAGTTTTATAATTCCAGGAATAGGAGAACTAATTGATGTGGTTTGGGCTCCAGCTTCAGCTTTTTTAATGACTAAGCTTTACAAAGGTAATGCAGGAAAAGTTGGTGCAGCAGTTTCTTTTATAGAAGAAGTAATGCCAGGACTAGACGTTATACCAACATTTACATTAATGTGGTTATATACTTATGTATTTAAAACACAAACTGAACCTGAAGAAACTATTATTGATGTGAGTTAAATGTTACATTATATTTTAGAAAAAATAATGAAGCACTCTTTGGAGTGCTTTTTTTGTTTTTGGAACTAATAATATTAAAACTTCATACTAGTCCTAACATTAAACACTCTTGGTGTTAAAAAATTTGGGATAGCAAATTGTCTTTTACTATTTACATCGCGCACCCAAGTATTAGTAATTGAATTTTGCACATCGAAGACATTAAATATTTCAAAACCAAAAGAAAGGTCTTTAAATGGTTTTTTCCAGCCACTTTCAAATTGTTTTTTTGCATCTACAATTACAAATCTAAAACCTATATCTGCACGATTATAATCTGGTAACCTGCTTTGAAACTGGTATCTATCTGCATTACTTGGAGAGCCTCCCGGTAAACCTGTATTATAAACTAAGTTTAAGTACATTTTAAAGTTTGGTAGGTTTGGTACATAATCTTGAAAAAGTGCCGCAAATTTTAAACGTTGGTCTGTTGGTCTTGCAATATAACCTCTATTATCAATATTTTCTTCGGTTTTAAGATAACCAAAGCTAAACCAACTTTCTGTTCCAGGAACAAATTCACCATTTAATCGCATATCTAATCCATAAGCATAAGCTGTTGCATTATTATCTGCAGCATAGCGAATACGAACGTTTTCTACTGTGTATGGATTAACATCTGTAAGGTTTTTATAATATATTTCTGTTGTTAGTTTAAAAGGTCTGTTTCGCATTTTAAAGCTATAATCATTACCAATTACTAGGTGTACAGATTTTTGTGCCTTAACATTAGGTTGTACTATTCCACTAGCATCTCGTAACTCCCTATAAAATGGTGGTTGATAATATAAACCTCCACTAACGCGAAATAACATATCTTTTTCCCAATTTGGTTTAATTGCAAATTGTCCTCTTGGGCTAAATACTATTTGGTTGTCTCCTGTTACGTTAGCATCTTTTACTTGCCAATTATGTGCACGAATTCCTGCATTATACCAAACATCTGCATCGCCTAGAGTAGTACGTTTGCTCCATTGTAAATACGCTTGAATTCTATTTATTTGTGTACTGTTTCTTGCTTGAACATTTTGAAAAGCTGTAATAGGAAACGTATCTGGTTCGTAAGGTTCTTGATTAGCACTTCCAGAATTTGATGGGTTTATAGAAAATCCGGCAGAGTCTATAATTTCCCATTCTATTAAACGATCACGAATATCTTCGTTTGTATATTTTATAGACCATTTAATTTCGTTGTCTTCAATATCTGCTGTTCCTTTATGTTCTATTGTTGTAATTAATGCATCTAAATCGTTACGACCATGATTTAACTGTCCACCAATACCTTCAGAAAATTCTACTTCTCCTAAATCCTCATCTCCAATATTACTATTTACTTCACCTAAACGGTATTGCGCTAAAATATCGAAATGTTCTTCTTCTTTAGTATGGTAAGTTGAAGCTACTAAGCCTAATGTTACATTATCGTTTACTTCGTAACTAGCCTGTAAAGCACCAAAAAGTGTTTCGTAGCTATCACGTTCTTCTCCTTCATAAAAAATTAAAAGTGCCATTGGGTTATCTAAAGTCCCAAAATTAGTTTGCCTAGTCTCTGGCTCGTAATTGTATCTATTAAGTGAAGCGTTTCCAAGGAAACTTAGTTCAAATTTATCTGTAAACCTATAGGTTAAAAACGTTTGCACATCTGCAAAAGTAGGATCGTAGTTTGTTTGTGTTTCTTTTGCGCTAACTAATAATGTATTATCACGATAGCGTAAACCAGTTATACTTGTGAATTTAGAATCTTTACTAGCACTTTCTATAGCAACACTTCCACCAAGTAAACTTAGGTCTGCAGCAACAGCAAAGTCTTTAGGACGTTTGTAAGTAATGTCTAAAACCGAAGATAATTTATCTCCATATTTTGCTTGAAAACCTCCAGCAGAAAAGTCGACATTTTGTACCATGTCGCTGTTTATAAAACTTAAACCTTCTTGTTGTCCAGAGCGTACAAGAAACGGTCTGTAAACTTCTATACCATTTACATAGACTAGGTTTTCATCAAAATTTCCACCACGAACAGAATATTGTGTACTTAATTCGTTGTTACCACTAACACCTGGTAGTGTTTTTAATAAATTTTCGACACCAGCTTGAGCGCCTGGGATTTTAATTAATGCTTCTGGATCTATGTTAATAATACCTTGGACGTCTTTACGTTTTCTGCCATTAAGTATAATGGTTTCAATTTGATCTACATCTGTTTTTAAAATAGGATTAAACTCGAAAACTTCACCATTTTTTAAGTTTACAGTTACGGTTACATTTTTGTGCGATACGTGAGAATATACTATTGTAACATCTGTATTTGCTGCAATGGTAAGTTTGTAAAAACCAGTATCGTTTGTAGAGACACCTGTAGTTTCTGTTTTAACATTTACAGCTTGAAGTGGAAAATTGCCTTGATCTAAAATAACTCCATTTACAGTTGCTGTTTGCGCTATTGCGAAGAGTGGAAGTAGTAAGGTTAATAGTTTTAGAACGTTTGTTTTTATAGTCAAGGTATTTGTTTTGTTTTTTATTTCCTAAAAAAAGTAGTTTCAAATGTAGTATTATTTCCCACATTATCTGTAACTATTACTTTTAATTTATTTTTGGTTTCAGTAACAACAGCGTCGTTAAAATCGTATGTTAATGTTTTATTTTTATAATTATATTCCATTAATATCCATTTTCCGTTTATGGTAGCTCTGTAATTTGAGATACCTGTACCTTTATCGTTAATTTTAACTTTTAAGTAACGGTATTTACTTAACCAACTTTCTTCTTTAAAATTTACAGCATTTATAGTTGGTGCAATTGTATCTCTAGCTAGAACGTAAGTTCCTAAATTTTTAGTATAAGTACTTAAAGTATTTCCTTTTCTTTTTGTAGTTGAGTAGCTTGGCCAATTATTCCAACCTATTAATTCTGCTATGTACAATTGCTTTAAGTCTTCTTCTTTATAATTACTGATATCGTAAGAGATTGTAAAGCTTTTTTTAACAGCAAGTGTAGGTTTATGTAATGTTAATGTATCGTTTTTAACATTGAAATAAATAAAAAAACTATCGTAAAAAGTATCTTTATAAAAACTAACTTTAACATTGTCTTGTTCTAATTCTGCTTCTAAATCGTGTTGTATGTAATGCTTTGATTTCACTTCTTTTTCAACATCGTTAGGTAATTTATCATCGCCTTTAATAGTAATGTCTAAATTAGTTTCGTTGCCTTTAAAATCGCTTATTTTTGCTTTGAAGACTGAAGCTGTACTGTCGTAAATAGTAATGTAACCGTCATTAATTACATTATTATACATGCTTAACGTATTGTTTTGTTCAACAAATAATTTTTGAAGACGCTCTTTGTTTTCCTTAAAATGAGAATAATCTATTAATCTATTAAGATGTTTTGTTTCTGAAAATGAAAAACGCTTAAAGTCTATTTCAAAATTTTTAGCACCATTATAATACGTTGAAATATTATAAACGCCATTTTTATTAGCAGCAAGATCCTGTCTATCTACTGTGTTAATAGCAAATCCAATGGTACCAAACGCTTTTAAATCTGCAATTTTATAGTCTCCATTTTTTTGCGGAATTACACGAATTTTTTGTCTTTTATTAGAACCATTAATATGAGAATTAGCTCCAATAGGATAGGCGTAAAGATTAGAAATAATAGGTTTAGTAGTGTCTTTAACATCCACACCAAAAAGCATTGGGTTAATTGGTCTTTCTTGATTATCACGAATTTCGAAATGTAAATGAGGACCGGAAGAACTACCAGTATTTCCAGAAAAAGCAATAATTTCTCCTTTTGTAATTTTTAATTCTGCTACTGTTGGAAAAACTTCAATTTCAAAAGATTCCTTTTCATATTGTTTAGTTTTAATATACGCTTCAATTCTTGGACTAAATTTTTGTATGTGTGCATAAACACTTGTATAGCCATTAGGATGTGTAACATATAATGCTTTACCATAACCAAAATGAGCAATTTTTATTCTACTAATATAACCATCTGCAATACCATAAACTTTTAAACCTTCAATTTGCTTCGTTTTTATATCTAATCCAGAATGAAAGTGGTTAGAGCGTAACTCTGCAAATGTTCCAGCTAAAACAATGTTTATATCTAAAGGCGACCTAAAATAGTCTTGAGGATATTCGCTTTGCGAAAAAACAGAATAACTAATTAAAAATAATAAAAGGAATTTACGCATAAAATTTTATACCAATTTAATACTATAACATTTTAGCTAATGTAGTTATAGATTCTAAAATATACAATTGATTATTAATATTAAAAATATAATCAAAGACTAAGCCATAGTATTGGTTTTTTGGAGATTAAATTTTAATTAGCAGTTTTACGCTTTTTTTATTTAAAATTTATGAAAAAACAATTGTTAAATAGGTTGTGTTCTGTTAACTTTGTAAGATAAGTATTGATATTTGTAAATGAGTAATATAGAGGATATTGTAGTTGCTTTAGAGAAAAAAATAAGCAAAGTCTTGCAAAACCAAAGTGTTTTAAAGGAAACTAATTTAAAATTGTCTCTAGAAAAAGTACAATATTACAGTACATTAGAAAATCAAGCACTAGAAATTGAAGCTTGGAAGGATAAGTATAACACACTCAAAATGGCTAATACAATACTTGGCAGTAATGAAGATAAACGAGAAACAAAACTCAAAATAAACGCATTAATACGAGAAATAGATCATTGTATTGGTCAACTCTCTGAATAATGTAACATAGCAACTTATGGCAGAAATGCTTAAAATTAAGCTTTCGATAGCAAACAGAGTATATCCTTTAACAATTCCACCAAGTCAGGAAGAAGGATTGCGAAAGGCAGCTAAAAAAATAGAAGCTATGATAAAACAATTTGAGCAAAGTTATTCTGTTAGAGATAAACAAGATGTTTTGGCAATGTGTGCTTTACAATTTGCTTCTCAAGTAGAGCAGAAGACTTTAGATAAAGAACATGTAAACGAGCACGTAGATGAAAAGTTAAACGCTTTAAATCGAATGTTAGATTTGCACTTAAGTTCTTAAATGTTCTTATAAATAAAATTAGGTTACTGCCTACATTAATTATTTTTTTGATAAACTCAACAGTTAATTCTTTAAAAAGGGTGAGTTGAAGTTGTAAAAGCGTGCTGCTAATAGTTTACTATTTGGGCAGATACTTGATCAGCTTGTTAACCCTAAACGTGTTTTTAAGGAGTTTATACAAAACCAAAATTAGTGTAGGTTTTTTTATACAATTAAACTAACTAAAATGGATAATACAATTATATTTGGTATTGCAGGTGTAGCTATAGGAGCAATTTTTGGCTTTGTTATAGCTAAAATGATGGAGAAGAGTAATGCATCAAAACTTATTAAAAACGCTAAAAAATCGGCCTCTAATATTCTTAGAGATGCTAAAAGTGAAGGTGAAAGCATTAAAAAGGATAAAATGCTTCAAGCCAAAGAAAAATTTATTGAGCTTAAGTCTGAACATGAAAAAGTAATTTCTAGTCGAGAAAGAAAAATGTCTGAGGCTGAAAAACGAACTAGAGACAAAGAATCTCAAATTTCTAGTGAACTTGCAAAATCTAAAAAGTTAAGTTCTCAGGCTGATGCTAAGCAAAAAGATTACAACCATCGTACAGATATTCTTGAGAAAAAACAACAAGAAGTAGATAAACTTCACAAAAGCCAAATACAACAATTAGAAGTTATATCTAGCTTATCTGCAGAAGATGCTAAGTCTCAATTAGTAGAATCGCTTAAAGGTGAAGCTAAAACTGAAGCCAATGCTTACATTCAAGGTAAGATGGAAGAAGCGAAAATGACTGCACAACAAGACGCTAAAAAAATTATTATAAATACTATACAACGTATTGGTACTGAAGAAGCTGTAGATAATTGTGTATCTGTATTCAATATTGAAAACGACGATGTTAAAGGCCGTATTATTGGTAGAGAAGGTAGAAATATTAGAGCTATAGAAGCTGCAACAGGTGTAGAGATTATTGTAGATGATACTCCTGAAGCTATTATTTTATCTTGTTTTGATTCTGTAAGACGTGAAATTGCACGTTTATCTTTACACAAGTTAGTTACAGATGGTAGAATACATCCTGCTAGAATTGAAGAGGTTGTTAAAAAGACACAAAAACAAATTGAGCAAGAAATTATAGAAGTTGGTAAGCGTACAGTTATAGATTTAGGTATCCATGGATTAAATCCAGAATTAATAAAAATGGTAGGTCGTATGAAATACCGTTCGTCTTACGGTCAAAACTTATTACAGCATTCACGTGAAGTTGCAAAGCTATGTGGAGTAATGGCTGCAGAGTTAGGTTTAAATCCAAAATTAGCCAAGAGAGCAGGTTTATTACATGATATAGGTAAAGTGCCAGATGCAGAAGCAGATATGGAAACACCTCACGCTATATTAGGTATGCAATGGGCAGAAAAATTTGGTGAAAAACCTGAAGTTTGTAATGCTATTGGTGCGCACCACGATGAAATAGAAATGACATCTTTACTGTCTCCAATTATTCAAGTATGTGATGCTATTTCTGGCGCAAGACCAGGTGCAAGACGTCAAGTTTTAGATAGTTATATACAACGTTTAAAAGATTTAGAAGAAATAGCATTTGGCTTTCAAGGTGTAAAGAAAGCTTATGCAATTCAAGCAGGAAGAGAACTTCGTGTAATTGTAGAAAGTGAAAGAGTTAACGATCAAAACGCAGCAGACTTATCATTTAGTATCTCACAGAAGATTCAAACAGATATGACGTATCCAGGACAAGTTAAGGTTACAGTTATTAGGGAAACTAGAGCAGTAAATATTGCAAAATAGAATCTAAAGTTTATATAATAATTAAGTCCAATTAGATCTACTAATTGGACTTTTTATTTGGTATAATAATTTTAAAAGTACTACCAACATTTACCGTACTATCTACAGTAATTTTACCACCAAAAGTTTCAATTTGATTTTTTACTAAATATAAGCCTACGCCTTCGGCATCTTCATTACTGTGAAATGTTCTATACAAACGAAAAATCTCTTTTCCGTATTTGTCTAAATCTATACCAACACCATTATCTTGAATTGAAATGACTAAGTTTTCTTGTAATAGCTCAGATTTTATAGAAATAACAGGATCTCTGTCTGGATGTTTATATTTAATAGCATTAGATAGCAAGTTCTGAATAATACTTTCTAAATAGGCTGAATTAAAATAGATAAATAATTTTTTATCAATTTTATTATTAATAGTAGCATTACTCTTAGATATTACAACATTTAATAATATAAGTGTATTTTCAATAAAATTACTAACATTAAGTTTTAGTAAATTTTCAGCTTTTTTAGATTGTACAGAAACAATTTCGTTAAGGTTGTGGATTGTTCTATTAAGAGAAGTTGAAATATCTTTTAAATGAATAAAAAGTTCAAACTTTTCATCATCAGATTCGGCTTCTTCATAAAACTCTAAAAGACTTTCAAAATTTCCAGAATATTGTTTAAGGTTATGAGTAACAATATGAGCAAAATTTTTAAGTTTATTATTTTGTTCTGTAGCAATATTTAAAGCGTTTTTAACTTTAATTTCATTTCTAACTTGTTCTGTAATATCAGTATGTGTGCCAACAAAATGAACATAGCCATCTTTAACATGGTCGTTAATTATTTGACCTTTATCTAATATCCATTTGTAATCTCCATTTTTGCACAACACCCTATTTTTATTGACATAAAGTGGTGTTTTTCCATTAATATGATTTTGATAATCCTCTAGGTATTGTTCTTTATCATCTGGATGCACACGATCATTCCAATCGTTTATATTATTTCCAAAAGAATTATCATCCTCAAAACCAATAATAGTTTTAGAAGATTTAGAAAAGAAAAGAGTGTTAGATTTTTCGTTAAAACTCCAAATGCCAATATTAGAAATATCTAATGCTGTTTGGAATATTTCTAGGTTATGTTTTGGAGTATTTAACTCCATAAAAATGTTATTATTAGCTTTTGGCATAACAATATTTTAAAAAATTTATCAAGGGAAATTAGTAATGATTATAAATAGCTATATCAAATATATGCAAAAAACACTTTTAAATACATTTAATGACGATAAAATGTTATTTTATTGTCTTGGATGAAAGTTTTGTATTACATTTTTTAAGTGGCTTTTATCTACATGCATGTAGATTTCTGTAGTTGTAATACTTTCATGCCCAAGCATAAGTTGTATGGCTCTTAAGTCTGCACCATTTTCCAAGAGGTGTGTTGCAAAGGAGTGTCTAAATGTGTGTGGAGAAATGGTTTTTTCTAAATTTATTTTAACTGCCAATTGTTTTATAATTGTAAAAATCATGGCTCTAGTTAATTGTTTTCCTCGTCGATTTAAAAACAGTGTATCTTTAAACTCGTTTGGAATAGTTTGGTGATTTCTCACTTCTTTTCTGTAGATTTCAATGTATTTTTTTGTAGCATCAATTATAGGTACAAAACGTTGTTTATCTCCTTTTCCAGTTACTTTAATAAATCCTTCGTCGAAAAATAAGTCTGAAATTTTAAGATGCGTTAATTCACTAACACGTAAACCACAGCCATAAAGTAACTCTAAAATAGCACGATTACGTTCACCTTGAGGTTTGCTTAAATCTATAGCGTTAATAAGTTGGTTTATTTCATTTTCACTAAGAGTATCTGGGAGTTTTCTACCAATTTTAGGAGAATTGATTGTGTCGAGTGGGTTTGTTTTACGATAATCTTCAAAAACTAAGTAATTAAAAAAACCTTTTAATCCAGAAATTAATCTTGATTGCGAGCGAGCGTTAACTGTTTTTGCAATAGTATAAATAAATTGCTGAATGGTTTCTTTAGTTATTGTAATAGGAGAGGAGGTGATGCTATTTGCTTCTAGATAATTCATTAGTTTTTTAACATCAAAACTGTAGTTACTTATCGAATTGTTAGATAAGCCTCTCTCAATTTTAAGATAAAGTTGATAATCTTTTAAAGCGTTTTGCCATTTCATAGTACTAAAATAGAAAAAGCCACTTCAATAAAGAAGTGGCTTTTAAATTTATAAATATATTTTCTTAGTAGAAGTTGTCAGTCAACATATTGATTAAATCAACTATTGCCCAAATACCTAAACCACCAAAAGTAACAATAAATAAAATGTTCCATCCTATTGGAGAACCATGGTACCATCTGTGCGCAGCAAAAGGCCATAAAAATGCCCACAATGCAACACCAACCCATTTTTCATCAGAAGCAGCAACTGCTGGAGATGTAAATAGAACTTGATCTGTGTTAGAAACATCAAGTGTTTCAGAATTAGAAGTTGTCGTTTCGGTTTTTACAGTTCTTTCAACTGGAAACGATGCGTAGCTAGAAGTTAAAGCTACAAAAAACACTAAAAGTGTTAAAAATAATTTGGTTTTCATAAATTATATTGATTAGTTTTACACTCAAATCTAATACTTTTTTCAAAATAAATGAAGAATTTAAATGTTTTTTTATTCATGATTATCTTCATGAAGATGTCTTTTTCACAAAGTACTTACGAGTATGTTGGAGCTATAAAGCTCAATGACAGCTCGTTAATAACTTATCAAGTAAAATTTACAGAAACTAAAGGTGAAATTATTGGGCATTCAATAACAGATGTTGGTGGTTTACATGAAACAAAATCAAACTTATATGGTAAATATAATGCAGTAGATAAGTTTATAGAGTTTAGTGAGAAAGATATTATTTATACTAAATCGCCAGTGATACAAGAAGATTTTTGTTTTATAAACTTTAAAAGTTCTAGATTTAAATTAGGAAATAATAAGATTACAGGAAAATTTAAAGGTCTTTTTTCTGATAATACAGAATGTATTAATGGAGATATTTTATTAAGTACAAAAGAGAAGATGGAAAAACGTATTGCTAAAGTGCAAAAAATTATTAGCAAAACTAAAAAAATCCCAGATAGCCTTAAATCTAGTAACAATATAGTGAAAATCATGGATTCTGTTAACATGAATATTTTGAGAAACAAACAAGTTTTAAGTGTGTTCTCTAAAAGTAAAAATATTAGAATTGAAATATTTGATGGAGGGAAACTAGATGGCGACAAGGTTACTTTAAAGTATAATGGTACTACTCTTTTAAGAAATTTTGAAACTAAAAAAGAAAGAAAAAGTATTCCTCTTACACTTATAAACAAAAAGAATTCTTTTATTTTATTGGCAGAAAATGTGGGAAGTATTTCTACAAATACAGCTATTATAGAAATTTTTGTTGATGATTCTAAAATTCGCGCATTAACAAACCTTAAAAAAGGAGAAAATACCCAAATAGATTTTTATTTAAAATAAAACCCTTCTTAATAATATTCCAAGTAAAATGCCATAACTTTTGTATTTTTACTATATGAAGAAAATAATCATTATTAATGGACCAAACCTTAATTTACTAGGTAAACGAGAACCTAATATTTATGGTAGTTTATCTTTTACAGAATTTTTTAATACTGTAAAAGAAAAATATACTAATGTTGATTTAGAATATTTTCAGTCTAATATAGAAGGAGAGCTTATAGATAAATTACAAGCTTGTGGTTTTAATTACGATGGTATAATATTGAATGCTGCAGCTTATACCCATACTTCTGTTGGTATTGGAGATACGGTAAAGGCTATAGAAACTCCAGTAGTAGAAGTGCATATTTCTAATACATTTGGACGAGAAGAGTTTAGACACCAATCTTTTATATCACCTAATGCTAAAGGCGTAATTTTAGGCTTTGGCTTGCAGAGTTATGAATTAGCGATACAAAGCTTTTTAGATTGATTTTCATGAAAAATACAGTGCTATTACTTATTTTGTTATGTTCAATATCAATAGCTTCTGCGCAAACTGAGATTAGTGATTTAGGTGTTAAAGGAGGTTTAAACTTTACTTTTTTTAATGTAAGTGAAGCTAATTTTGGAGAAAACTCAGAAACTGCAACAGGTTATTATGGTGGTTTATACCTTAACATAGATTTTGGAGAAAATTTACATTTACAACCAGAAATATTATATATAGGATTAAACGATTTTAGATTTATAAACGCACCTATTTATATTAATTATAAAGCAAGTAAGACGCTAGATATTTTGGTTGGACCAAGTATGAACTATTTTTTCGATTTTTTTAATAATAAATTTAAAGTTCGTGCAGATTTAAGTTTGTCTTACAATATTACAAACCATATTAATACACATGCTAAATATACCATTGGTTTCGATGAAATTACACCTAATGGTTTGTTTTTAGGTGTTGGTTATAGATTTCTTTAAGCTAAGAAAATCTCGCGAATAGAAATTAAAGAATAGATAAATAATAAAGAGAAAAATAAGAAAAGAGATACTAGAGTAAATAAAAAAATGCGATTCATTTGAATCGCATTTTTTAATCTATATTATATTCTCTATCAGTTTGCAAAGCAAACATTCTATGTTCTATAAATGTATAACTTCATCATAAGCAGCAGCTACAGCTTCCATAACAGCTTCACTCATGGTTGGATGTGGATGTACAGTTTTTAAAACTTCATGTCCTGTAGTTTCTAATTTACGTCCTAAAACTGCTTCTGCAATCATATCTGTAACACCAGCACCAATCATATGGCAACCTAACCATTCACCATATTTGGCATCAAAAATAACTTTTACAAATCCTTCTTTTGTTCCTGCAGCACTTGCTTTACCTGAAGCCGAGAATGGAAACTTACCAACTTTAATATCTAAACCTTGGTCTTTTGCTTGCTTTTCGGTTAAACCAACACTAGCGATTTCTGGTGACGCGTAAGTACAACCAGGAATATTACCATAGTCTAAAGCTTCCACATGCTGTCCAGCAATTTTTTCTACACATAAAATACCTTCAGCAGACGCTACGTGAGCTAATGCTTGTCCAGGAGTAACATCACCAATAGCATAGTAACCTGGAATATTAGTTTGGTAGAAATCGTTAACTAAAATTTTATCTCTATCTACAGCAATACCAACATCTTCAAGACCAATACCTTCGATATTTGTTTTAATACCAACAGCACTTAATACTAAGTCTGCTTCTAAAACTTCTTCACCTTTACTTGTTTTAACATTAGCTTTAACGCCTTTGCCAGAAGTATCAACTTTAGTTACCTCGGCAGAAGTCATTACTTTTATACCACTTTTCTTAAAAGATTTTTCTAATTGCTTAGAGACATCAATATCTTCAACAGGTACAATATTTGGTAAATATTCTACAACAGTAACATCTGTTCCCATTGCATTATAGAAATATGCAAATTCAACACCAATTGCACCAGAACCAACCACAATCATTTTCTTTGGCTGTTCTTTTAAAGTCATTGCTTGTCTGTAACCAATTACTTTCTCACCATCTTGTGGTAAACTTGGTAACTCACGAGAGCGTGCTCCAGTTGCTACAATAATATGGTCTGCGGAATATTCTTTTCCATCTACTTCAACCTTTTTACCAGGTTTTAGTTTACCGAAACCATTTATAACGTCAATTTTATTTTTCTTCATTAAAAACTGAACACCTTTACTCATGCCTTCTGCTACATTTCGACTTCTGTTTACAACAGCATCAAAATCCTTATCATATTCTTTAACAGATAATCCGTAATCACTAGCGTGCTTTAAATATTCGAAAACTTGTGCAGATTTCAATAATGCTTTGGTAGGTATGCAGCCCCAATTTAGGCAAACACCACCAAGACTTTCTTTCTCGACAACAGCAGTTTTTAAACCTAATTGCGAAGCTCTAATAGCAGTTACGTAGCCTCCAGGACCACTTCCAAGAACAATAATATCGTATTTACTCATTGTATAATTTTTAGTCTATAATTTTAAGTTACGAATTTACAAAACAAAGCCGAAATAATAAATTGTAGTTTCATTTTTATTTAGTCGTGATTTAGAAGTCAGGTTTTCAAGGCTCGCTCTCTTTGAGGAGATAAAAAAACAATTAATTACGAAGTAATCACGATTTATTCCAAAATAAATTTAATAAGTAAGCATTCACGCTATAGTAAAGGTTTAGCTATTTATCTTGTTTGTCAAATTTTACAGAAATAGAATTTACACAGTAACGTGTTCCAGTTTCTGTAGGACCATCATTAAATACATGACCTAGATGTCCACCACAATTAGAGCATACAATTTCTGTTCTTGTCATGCCAAGTGTTTTGTCTAAAACATATTTTACTGTTCCTTTAATAGATTCGTCGAAACTTGGCCAACCACAGTGTGCATTAAATTTACTAGAGCTTTCAAATAATTGCTGGTTGCAACCAGCACATGTGTATGCGCCTTCTTCAAAGTGAAGATTGTATTCTCCAGTATTTGGTCTTTCGGTTCCTTTTTCTCTTAAAATACGATATTCCTCTTCTGTAAGTTGGTCTTGCCATTCTTTATCAGACTTATTTACTTTAAAATTACTCATCTTTTTTTGGAATAAATTTTAACGCAACACCATTAATACAATGTCTTTTGCCTGTAGTTTTTCGTGGACCATCATTAAAAACATGTCCTAAATGTCCACCACAAGTTCCACAATGCTCTTCTGTTCTTGCGTGACCTAAATTATAATCTACAGAAAAGTCTACATTTCCTTTTACCTCTTTATCAAAACTTGGCCATCCAGTTCCAGAATCGAATTTGTCTTCACTTTTAAATAAAGGTGTTTCACAAGCAGCACAAATATATGTACCAGAGCTGTATTCTTTGTTTAGTTTACTTGAAAAAGGACGTTCGGTTCCTGCTTGACGTAAAACATAATACTCTTTGTCCGAAAGAGATTGTTTCCATTCTGTATCTGTTTTAGAAACTTTGTAAGTTTTAGTTTCTTTTTTACTGTCTTGCGCATTGCTATTACAGTTAAATAATATAAGGGCTAATGTTAATAGTGCTATTTTTTTCATATTAATTGTTTTAAGTATTTACGCAAAAGCGGAAAAATAAGTTTTAAAAGTGTTTAACTTTATTAAAGTTATAAAGATAATTGTAAATATCTTTTTAGTTTATAATCAGTCGTAATTTTAAGTAAATCATAACATTCTAACATCTTGTTATGCTTTTAATACATTAAAGTGAATTTAAACGATAAAAAGTGTTTTTTATCGCATACTTAATTAACTTTTAAATAGCATTAATGGCTTTTAGTGTAACTTTTTGTAATTTGGTTTTACATTAATATAATTAACAAATAAATGAAATTTAAATCAACCATAACATTAGCACTTACAGTGCTTATTTTCTTTTCTTGTTCTACAAATCCTTTTACAGGAAAGAAAACGATGGCATTTATGCCAAACTCTCAATTATTTCCAACAGCTTTTGCACAGTACAATCAGTTTTTAAATGAAAACAATGTTATCACCGGAACTACACAATCTGAAATGATAACTAGAGTAGGACAGCGCATAGCTGTAGCAGCAGAACGTTGGTTAAATGCTAACGGAAATCAAGGGTATTTAAACGACTATAAATGGGAATATAACTTAGTAAACGATCCAGCAATTAACGCATGGGCAATGCCTGGAGGTAAAATTGTTTTTTATACAGGAATTTTACCTGTTGCTCAAAATGAAGCTGCTGTTGCTGCAATTATGGGTCATGAGGTAGCACACGCTTTAGCAAATCATGGGCAACAACGTATGAGTGCAGGAATGTTACAACAAGGTTTAGCATTAGCAGGAAATGTTGCTTTACAAGGAAAAGAAAGAGACTTATTTAACCAATACTATGGTACGGCGTCTCAAGTTGGAGGTATGTTACCATTTAGTAGAGGTCATGAAACAGAAGCAGATAGAATAGGCTTAATATTAACTGCAATAGCTGGTTACAATCCAGATGAAGCTGCAAATTTATGGAGACGTATGGGAGCAGCAAGTGGAGGACAAGCACCACCAGAGTTTTTAAGTACGCATCCAGCGACAACAACACGTGTGAACAATTTAGAAGCACTGGCTCCAACAGCAAAAGCAGAAGCTAAAAAGTTTGGTGTTAGTTCTTTTAGACCAGTAACGCCTTATTAATAAAATATAAATTCTTATTTTCGAAGTCACTCTTTAAATGAGTGGCTTTTTTTATGAAAAAAATACAAAAAGGAGATAAAAAACTATTAAACGCTTGGGCTTTTTACGATTGGGCAAATTCGGTTTATACATTAACTATTGCATCTTCTATATTTCCACTATTTTATGGTTTTATTTATCCAAATAAAGACGAATTAATTAGTGTTTTTCAATTAAAACCAACCGTTTTAGTATCTGCTGTTACAGCTTTCACCTTTTTGATAGTCGCTTTTTTATCGCCTTTGCTTTCTGGAATAGCAGATTACGTTGGTAACAAAAAAATCTTCATGAAGATTTTTTGTTACATAGGTAGTATAGGTTGTATTGGCTTATTTTGGTTTAGTAAGGATTACATTCATTTAAGTATGTTTTTTTATTTTATGGGTTTAATAGGGTATTGGGGAAGCTTAGTATTCTATAATTCGTACTTACCAGATATCGCTTTTCCAGAGCAACAAGATAGTATTAGTGCAAAAGGTTTTAGTCTTGGTTATTTTGGTAGCGTATTACTGCTTGTACTTAATTTAATTATGGTTATGAGCTTTGAAGGAGAAACTGCAATTAAAATGATGCGTTATTCGTTTGTTACAGTTGGCTTGTGGTGGATGTTGTTTAGTCAATATACATTTTACATTTTGCCTAATGGAGTATCTACAGGGCACAAGGTAACTAAAGCTGTTATCTTTAATGGGTTTAAAGAGCTTAAAGTCGTCTGGAAAGGTCTTAGTGAAAACTTAAGATTAAAACGTTACTTAACAGCCTTTTTTGTTTTTAGCATGGCAGTACAAACCATAATGCTAATGGCTACTTATTTTGGTGAAAAAGAAATAATGTGGCAAAATTCAGACCAGAGAATCCAAGGTTTAATAGGAAGTATTTTAATTATTCAATTAGTTGCAGTTTTGGGTGCTTTTACAACCTCTAAAGCATCTAATAGATTTGGAAATATTACAACTCTAATTATTATTAATGCCATTTGGATGTGCTTATGTTTTTACGCTTATTTTATGATTACTCCAATCCAATTTTACATCGCTGCAGGTTTAGTTGGTTTTGTAATGGGTGGTGTACAATCTTTAGCACGTTCAACCTACTCTAAATTTCTACCAGAAACTAAAGACACGACTTCTTATTTTAGTTTTTACGATGTTGCAGAAAAAATTGGAATTGTAATTGGTATGACCATCTTTGCAGTTGTAGATCAAGTAAGTACTATGCGAAATGCAATTCTATTTTTATTTGTTTTCTTCTTAATAGGAATTATTTTATTGTTTAGAGTACCAAGAAAAGATTTCGATAGTTAGAATATAATTTATTATGTTTGTTAAAAAATTTAAAATATGAAAAATATTAGTAAAGTTTCGGTTTTATTTATGATGGTATTTGCTTTCGCCATTATGGCATGTGATAATGAACCATTGGATGGTTTTGATTTAAATAATCTAGATGGGTCGAATAATTTAATAGGCACTTGGACATTAACTAATTTTGATGCGACAGTTAATACAGCATCAGAGGTTGGAGGCATTCCTTTTGAGACTGACTTTTTAATACAAAGTGTAAACCCTAATTACGATTTAACTTTTGCGCCAAGTACTTTTACAACTAGTGGTAGTTATGGATACGATGTTAATATAACAGTAAATGGACAAACTAGTATGCAAAATTTGTCTGTTGATAATGTTATGGGAGCTGGAAGTTATACTACCAATGGAAGTGAGATAACTTCAGACGGTTCTTTTGTTTCGTATGAATTTCAAGGTATGGATTTATCAGAATTTGATGGACCACAAACAGCACCTTATACTATTTCTGCAGACGGACAAACTTTATCCTTTGTACAAAACTCTACAGAAACAACTAATGATGGTGGTTTTACTACAACTTCTACAATATCTTCTAGTTCTACTTGGACAAAAATAAATAATACTGTAGATCCTTGTATTGAAGCTACAAGTTTTGCTTCATCTGCAGAAACAGCTTTTAACAACGATATTACAAATGAAAATTTATGTAACGCTTACAAATCTGCTTTACAAAATCAAATTAACTCTTGTGGAGATAATAATGGTTCTATTCAAGCACTTATAAACGGATTAGGTGATTGTTCTAATTCTACACCAGACGAAGGTATAGTAGGTACATGGTTGTTAACAGCATGGAATGGTGAAGAAGCTATTGACCTTAATAATGATGGTACAGAAAATATTAATTTTTTAGATGAAATGGACTGTTTAACAAACGAAACTATAGTTTTTAATGCAGATAATACAGGTACAGTAATGAGTACTTCTTTTCCAAGTTTTACAACTGAAATTGAAGTAGGAACAACAGATTCTTTTATTTTTACAATAGATTGTGAAGAAGAAGTAGAAAACACAGACATTACTTGGACGCAAAATGGAAACATAATTTCTATTACAGATACAGCAACAGCAGGTGTTACCGATTGGACTATAAACGGTAATGAATTATCTATTATAGTACCTGAAGGATTTGTTGCTTTTGATGGTGAAGACTTTACAGCAACTGTGACCCAAGATTTAACTTTTGTTTACGAAAAGCAATAGGTTTTAAATTCAACAAAAAAAGCCATTTTTCTATACTAGAAAAATGGCTTTTTTTGTTTTTAGGTTAATCTAATTCCCAATACTACCAGAACCTGTAACTTTACTATCTTCAGATTTTGGTGAGCCTTTATATTCAATATC
This sequence comes from Lacinutrix sp., assembly GCF_023299985.1. GTDB lineage: Bacteria > Bacteroidota > Bacteroidia > Flavobacteriales > Flavobacteriaceae > Lacinutrix. The sequence continues at coordinate 31,308 of NZ_JALZVX010000004.1, forward strand.
TCCAGAGCCAGTAACTCTAGCTTTTAAATCGCCATTACATACAATTTCTACATCTCCAGAACCTGTTACCTTAGCATCTACATCTATAGCTTCTAAATTATAACCGTGGAAATCTCCAGAACCCGTAACACTAGCTTTTAATTCTTTAGTCTTACCATTTAAGGTTAAATCTCCAGAACCATTTACAGAAGCACTAATATCGTTTGCTTCAATATCTAATACTATGTCTCCAGATCCAGATATTCTTGTAGTAAAGTTGTTGGCTACAATTTTATCTTTATTAATAACATCTCCAGAACCAGATAAGCTTACATAGTCTATGTCTTTAAAAGGGATTGTAATTTTTATAGTTTTGTTAAAACTTGGCTTTAAGCTAATATTATTTTCAGTTTTAATTTTAAGCGTATTACCATCAACTTCTACTTTAATATATTCTAAAAGATTGCTTTCTCCTTCAATTTTAATATCTCCTTCTTTTCCTTTTACAAGAATAAAGTCCATTGATCCTGCAAACTTAATTTCATCATAGTCTGATGTAGATTTGGTAATGGTTGTTACTTCTCCATTACCTTTTATTTTTTTACTTCCCCAAAGTTGTGCTTGAGCAAATGTGAAGCTTAATAATGCAATAGCTAATACAAATGTGTTTTTTAAGTATTTACTCACATCTTTATTATTGTTTAAGTGTTCGTTATTTTTTTTTGAAAAGTTCATAATTTTCGTTTTATATAATTAAATTAATTGATTTTTTTTAATTATGAAAGAAAGTAACACTACCATATTCAGAATTTACTTTTACTAAACTTCCAGAATTTTCGGTGTTGTAATAACCTTTATAGTAGCGATCTGAAGATTCTATACGTTTTTTTATAAAATTTAAACTAGCATCACTATCTTTTAAAGATCCATATTCTAATGCGATATCAAAATCGAATGATACCAATGGATCGTAACCTATTTTTATACCAACGTAATCCGAATCTATGGATACATTTTTTATGCTCTTGTTTAGTTTGGCTATTTTAATAGAGCCATAGTCTGCAGTAATATTTAGATTCTTGTAAACATCTCCAATTATTACGGTTAAGTAGTCTCCATTACCTTTTAGGTTATTTACTTTATCTACAGTAATACCACCATAATCACAGTTGTAAGTAATAGCTTCTGCAATTTCTACTTTAGACTTTGTGTAATCTGCTATAATTTCTAGCGTATTGGTTTTAGAGACCGTAAAACCACTATAATCAGCATTAATTTCTCCACTTTTAATAAACTCGAAATAACAGTTACTAGAGTAATCAAAATTTATTCTATTATTATCGGCTAATAACTCTTTAGTGGTAATTTTACCATAATCGCAATTAATTTCTGCACGACCTTCAAGTGTGCCTAAATTAATATTCCCATAATCGTTATTTAGGTTTACATTATTAGTAATTGGTATTTTAATAATGTAATTAATTTTCATTTGTACATTATTACTATTTGTCCAACTCCACCAAGATTTACTTTTGTTTTTACTAAACCTTGTAATTGCAGTAACCAAATCTTGAGATCCAGAAAAATCTACTGTAATTCCATCAAGTTTTTCTTGTGCTTTTTCTTCGTTATCTCCTGTTGTAGTAATCTTTATTTCAAAATCTATAGTGTTACCATCCCAAGTTACAATATCTAGATTCCCGTAACTGTTATCTACTTTTAATGTCGCGTTATCGTTAACATTAAATGTTTTAGTAATGGTTTTTTCCTTTTTATACTTTCCATCTTTATCGTTATTAATATTAGCGAATAGTGCTAATGGTAATAGTAGCAATATGGCAAATAGGTTATAGTGTTGTTGTTGTCTCATTGGTGTTTAGTTTAAATGTTTTAATACCTTCTATGTTTTCTAATACTGTTTTTAAAATGTCTATTCTATTGCCAAAATTATTAATCATGGCATGGATAACGCGTTTATCGTTTCCGCTTTCTGTTAAGTCTAATTTTAGTTGATTGTACTGTATTTCTAACGTTTCCATTTGGGTCATAGCATCTTTAACTAGAGCTTCGGTCTCTGGAGTACGTTCTCTATCAATTTTTTCTAATTCTTCTGCAATAACAGAAGTAAAGAAGTTTTGAGTATTTGCCATTTCTGGAGAAACACTTGCTAAACCTTGTACGTCTGGTTCAGTATTAAAACTAACAGCTAACGTAATTAATAATACAAGAGAGGCTGCAACGCCTAAAAAAGGCTTCCATAAGTTTTTACTTGTATTGGATACTGAAACATCTTGTGTTTGGTTTTGTGCTTTTAGTTTGTCTAGAAACCTATTTTCATGACCATGACTTGGTGCATCAACATCAAACTCATGTTGAAATTTATCGAAAATTTGATTTATGTTATCGTTTTTCATTTGTAATTTTTTATCCAACTAAGGCTTGCATTTTTTTTCTTAAACTTTCTTTTGCTCTTGAAATGGTAGTGCGACAGTTAGCATTAGAAATTCTCATAATTTCACTTATCTCTTCGTAATCGAAACCTTCAATTAAATGAAGCGTTAAAGCTATACGATAATTATCTTTCAAGTTTTTCATAGTTTCAATTATCTGTTTGGCTTGTATGCTTGTAAACTCATAATCTTCTGTAATGCCATCTGTATCTTCAACTTTATAAAGCACTTCGTCTAGAGGTACTTCGTCAAACTTAGTACTCTTATTGTAATGGTAAATACTTTTATTAATCACTATACGTTTTAACCAAGCTCCAAATGTTTTAATATCCTTTAAAGTATTAAGCTTCGAAAACGCAAGTAAAAAAGCATCTTGCATTACATCTTCGGCTTCAAATCTATCTTTTACAATGCGATATGCAGTGTTGTACATAGCTTTATAATACCTATTATACAGTTCCAATTGCGCGAATTGGTTGTTGCTTTTACAAAGGGCAACGAGCTGTTCGATATTGTGGTTGGTTAATGTCAATTCTAATGGTTTGTTGTAATATAGATACAAGTTAAATTAGTTTGTTACAGTTTTTAAAAATTTTATTTAAAATTTCTCAAAACAGTAAGTTAAAAGCTAATAATTAAAAACGGACAAAAGTCAATTATATATAGCAGTACTAACTATTAACGCATCACTTTTATCTCTTAACTAAAACTATGGCATATTAATTGAACTTTTAAAAACAGATACAAATATTAGATTGTTGATAATTAATTGATAATCAAAGTATTTAAGCATTATAAATATTAATTTTACAAATAAGACATTAGACATCAAATGTTATTTGGTGACAAAATGACGGAAATATACATATGAAGAAATCTAATTTTATTAGTTTGGACAGTTTGTCACTGCAGGATTTTGATGAAAATTCTGAGTTAATCCCTTTGATGACTCCTGAAGATGAAGAGAAAATTAACAAGGAAGAGCTACCAGAAACATTACCAATTTTACCGTTACGTAATACAGTTCTATTTCCTGGAGTTGTAATACCAATTACAGCAGGAAGAGACAAAAGCATTAAATTAATAGACGATGCTAACAAAGGTTCTAAAGTTATTGGTGTAGTATCACAAAAGGATGAAGCAGTTGAGGATCCAAAAGCAGGAGATATACATGAAACTGGTACAGTAGCACGTATTCTTAAAGTACTAAAAATGCCAGATGGTAACACTACAGTTATTATTCAAGGTAAAAAACGTTTTAGTGTTGCTGAAGTTATTACTGAGGAACCTTATATGAATGCTACAGTTCGTGAAGTACCAGAAGCAAAGCCAGCAAAAAAGAATAAAGAATTTCAAGCCATTATAGACTCTATAAAAGATTTAGCGCTTAGAATTATAAAGGACAGTCCAAATATTCCAAGTGAAGCATCTTTTGCGATCAAGAATATAGAAAGTGATTCATTCTTAATCAATTTTGTGTCTTCTAATATGAATTTACCTGTAAAGGATAAACAAAAACTATTAGAAACAAACGACCTTAAAGAGCGTGCTTTAGAAACCTTAAAATTTATGAATATCGAACTTCAGAAATTGGAGCTAAAAAACGATATTCAATCTAAGGTTCAAAACGACATGAATCAGCAACAACGCGAATATTTCTTGAATCAGCAAATGAAAACCATTCAAGAAGAACTTGGTGGTGGCAATGCAGAGGAGATAGAAGAAATGAAAAAACGTGCCAAAGCAAAGAAGTGGGACGATAAGACTGCAGAACATTTTGAAAAAGAATTATCTAAAATGCAACGCATGAATCCGCAAGTTGCTGAATACTCTATACAACGTAATTATTTAGACTTGTTTCTAGATTTGCCTTGGAATGAATTTAGTAAAGATAAATTCGATCTTAAACGTGCTAAAAAGATATTAGATAGAGACCATTATGGTTTAGACGATGTTAAAAAACGTATTATAGAATACTTAGCAGTATTAAAATTACGTAACGATATGAAATCACCAATCTTATGTCTTTATGGACCTCCAGGAGTTGGTAAAACATCTTTAGGTAAATCTATAGCAGAGGCTTTAGGTCGCGAATATGTACGCATGTCTTTAGGTGGTTTACGAGATGAAGCCGAAATTAGAGGACACCGTAAAACCTACATTGGTGCAATGCCAGGACGTATAATCCAGTCTTTAAAAAAGGCAGGAACATCTAATCCTGTATTTGTTTTAGACGAAATAGATAAACTCTCTAACTCGCATCAAGGCGATCCATCTTCTGCTTTATTAGAAGTTTTAGATCCAGAGCAAAATAGCGAGTTTCATGATAATTTCTTAGAAATGGGTTACGACCTGTCTAAGGTTATGTTTATTGCGACTTCTAATAGTTTAGGTACCATACAGCCTGCTTTACGAGACAGAATGGAAATTATAAACGTTACAGGTTATACCATAGAAGAAAAAGTAGAGATAGGTAAACGCCATTTATTACCAAAACAGTTAAAAGAACATGGTTTAACAGATAAGCACTTAAAACTAGCAAAACCACAATTAGAAAAAATAGTAGAAGGTTATACAAGAGAATCTGGTGTAAGAAGTTTAGAAAAGCAAATTGCAAAAATGGTACGTTATGCTGCCATGAATATTGCAATGGAAGAAGACTATGATCTTAAGGTAACAAACGACACAGTTATTAAAGTTTTAGGAGGACCAAAATTAGAACGTGATAAATACGAAAATAACGATGTTGCAGGAGTAGTAACAGGCTTAGCTTGGACTAGAGTAGGAGGCGATATTTTATTTATAGAATCTATTTTATCTAAAGGAAAAGGCACAATGTCAATTACTGGAAATTTAGGAAAAGTAATGAAGGAGTCTGCAACCATAGCTATGCAATACATAAAAGCTAATGCAGACGAATTTGGAATTAACGCAGATATTTTCGATAAGTATAGCGTACACATTCACGTACCAGAAGGTGCCACTCCAAAAGATGGACCTAGTGCAGGTGTAACCATGCTAACATCTTTAGTATCTTTATTTACCCAACGAAAAGTAAAAAAGAGTTTAGCTATGACAGGTGAAATTACACTTCGTGGTAAAGTACTACCAGTTGGCGGAATAAAAGAAAAAATATTAGCAGCAAAACGTGCAAGAATTAAAGAAATATTACTTTGTGAAGATAATAGAAGAGATATCGAGGAAATTAAGCAAGACTATTTAAAAGGCTTAACATTCCATTATGTTTCAGATATGAAAGATGTTTTAAAATTAGCTATTACAAAGCAGAAAGTTAAAAACGCTAAAAAATTATAAAGATGAAAGCAATTGTATTTTGTTTATTCGGTTTACTATCATTAGGTCTTTTTGCTCAAGAGATTGAGGAGGAGTTTCTTCCTATAGAAGTTGAAGGTAAAGAAGCTTACATGTCTACTAAAACAGGAGAGTTTACTTTTAGAGCTCATAGTAAGACAGATGCAACCCAATTAAAAACGACACCAAGTGGTGTGGTTTATACAAATATTACAACGCATACCATTAAAAAAGGAGAGACTTTGTTTACTGTTGCTAAAAAAAACAACGTTTCTATAGACGAGATTAAAAGGTATAATAAAGTTGCGAGTTCAAATTTAAAAATAGGAACACCTATTAAAATTGTTAAAAAAGAATTAGTAAAATCTAGCAGCCCAGTTATTAGTTATGCTGGAGAAGAACGTATAATAGCTTCACTACGTCCTGGAGAATCTCCTGGTCAATTTGCTGCTCCACCTTCTGTGGCAGAGGTAGAAAATAAAGTTATTGAAACTAAAAAAACAGAAGAGAAACCTTCTGCTACTGTTTATAAAGCTAAAACTAGTGTGAAGAATCCTATTTTTGGATTAACTAGTGCAAAAGCAGACAATACTCAGGATAATGATGATAGTATAAATGACCTTTCTAAAGCAATTAGTCAAGAAATTAAAGCGGCTAAAACAGATAAAACTGTAAAAGCGGTTAAAACTGAAGTTATAAAAGAAAAAATTCGTGTAGTTGAAGCTCCTAAAACAAAAGTAAAAGTCGAGTCTAAAAAAGAAAAATTAGCACGACTTAAAGCAGAAATGCAAGCTTTGGAAGCAGAGTTAGACGAAGAAACACCTTCAAAAAAAGTAATAAAACAAGAAGTAGTAAAACAAGAGGTTAGAAAAGAAATTAAAGAAGAAGTTAAAAAAGTAAATACAGCTGTTGCACAAACAAAAAAAGAAGACGCTAACGCACTAGAGCTTATAAAAAAATCTAATCCAGAGGCTACAATTGAAGAAACTGCTAATGGTAGAAAAGTTATGGTTTTTGAAAACAAGCCAAAAGCTGAAGAGTCTACAGCAGCAAAGGCTAAGAAAGCTATAGCTTCGGTTAGAAAAACTAAAGAAGATGTTGCCACTTCAAAAGTAGAAGCATTAAAAAAAGAAAAGAAAGTAGCAGCCGAGAACAATTCTAAAGAAAACACTGAAGAAACTAAAACAGAGGCTAATAATTTCTATACCGTAGAAAAAGGAAACTCTTTATGGTCTATTGCTAAAAAGCATAATATGACTGTAGATGCTATAAAAAAATTAAACAATTTAAAAAACAATAATCTTAGTGTTGGTCAGAAATTAAAAGTGACGTCTAAAAAATAATCAAAAATAAATTTTTGTTTTACCATAATTAACTGAGTGTAAACAAAACATAAAGAAACCCTATTTTATATGAAAAAAGTAATTTTGGCATTAGTATGCCTAGTAAGTTTTAGTGTATTTTCTCAAGAAAACATAGTAGATGTTATTATGGATGGCAAGCCTGCGAAATTGAATACTACAACAGGAGTTTTTACCTTTACAAAAGGTACACCAAGTAGTTATGCTACAAATAATAGCACTACAGATTCTAAACCTTTAAATGGAGACATACATATAGTTGGCAAAGGTGAAACTTTGTATTCTATTTCTAAAAAATATCAATTAAGTATAGCGCAAATTAAGAGTTTAAATAATCTTGTAACTAATGTGCTTAACGTAAATCAAGAATTAAAAATAGGTTATAATACTTCAGCTAAAATTAGTGAATTTTCTGTTTATACAGTAAAAAAAGGAGATTCATTATACAGTATTGCTAGGACAGCAAATATTACGGTTAATGCCTTAAAACAACTAAATAATATAGAAAATAGTATTATTAGCATAGGTCAAGAGCTTAAATTAAAATAAAAAACACATCGCTGCGTTTTAAAATAGATTTAGTTACTTTAACCACTTTTATGCTTAAAAAATTTATCCCTTTTTATTTTATACTTTTTAACACTTTTTGCTTCGCGCAATTGGGAGGAGAATCTACTTATCAGTTTTTAAATTTAGTATCCTCGCCAAGACAAGCAGCTTTAGGTGGTAAAGTTTTAACAAATATAGATTGGGACGTTACACAAGGTATTTATAATCCATCTGCAATTAATGTAGAAATGGACAACCAATTTGCATTAAATTACACTAATTATTTAGGCGGTATTAAGTTTGGTACTGCAGCTTATGCTTATACTGTAGATAGGCGTGTACAAACATACCATGCAGGTATTACCTTTATTAATTATGGTGATTTTGCTGGTTTTGATGAAGATGGAAATGAAACCGGTGATTTTTCAGGTTCTGAAATTGCATTATCCTTTGGTTATGCAGCGCAAGTTGGTTTTTCAGATTTTTACGTTGGAGCAAACTTAAAACTTATTAACTCTAGTTTAGAGCAATTTAATTCTTTTGGTATTGCTACAGATTTAGCATTAATGTACATAGACGAGCGTCTAGAGTTTCAAGGTACTCTAGTGGTTAGAAATTTAGGTACACAAATCACCACGTATGCTGGAGTACAAGAGTCTTTGCCTTTAGAAATAGATATAGGTTTATCTCAAACGCTAGAAAATATACCATTGAGATGGCACTTAACCTTCGAGAATTTACAACAATGGCCAATTGGAGAACCTAATCCTGCTAGAGCAGCTACAGATTTAGAAGGCAATCAAGAACAAGAGAATGTAGGTTTCTTAGCGCAAGTAGTTAGACATACAATATTAGGCGCAGAGCTATTTCCAAATAAAGGTTTTAATATACGTTTAGGTTATAATTTTAGACGTGCCGAAGAGTTACGTATTGTAGACCAAAGAAACTTCTCAGGTATTTCTGCAGGTTTTTCTATAAAGCTTAATAAAATGCGTATTAGTTATACACATGCAAAATATACTGCTGCTTCAAATTCTAACTTCTTAGGATTGCAGATTGATTTGAGATAGTTTTACATTTGACTTTCTAAAAAAAATAGTCGAACTTCGTTTAACGTCTGATATAAAACATTTAAACGATTTCATATCAGGTAAAACGTTATAAGCAATGAAAAACATGAAATTATGAAATATTTAATATTAATTACAATTTATCTTACACTACAAAGCTGTAATTCTGATGATCCCAACATAAATAATAATGATAATGGACAAGCATTATCTGCGAACATTGATGTTCTTAATAGTCAATTAACAATATACTATAATGAAATAACACTTGATGGATCAAATTCCACAGGTAATATTGATAATTATAAATGGGAAATCATTGATGCTCCTGCTTCATATAATTACTTTCGTCCTAGTGAAAATCAAAATACTGAATCATACTTGTATCATAATGACCAATTACCGGAAGTACCATTATTATCATTTAAGGCCAGAGAAGTAGGTAATTATACCATTAAACTTACTGTTAATTCTGGAAACGAACAGTCATCCACCGAGATTAGCTTTTTTGTATCGAATGAAGAACCAAATTATACTTTTTCAAATATACATGACGAATTATTTAATAATTCTAACGAATGGAATATTTCAAATTATTCAATTGAAGAAGATATAGCAACTCTTCCAGCAGGAACAGCACACGGTTATGATACACTTGAATCTATTGGAGGCAATTTGTCTTTTAATAATAATATAGAGGTGGATACAGGAACATATCTTTATTGGAAAGCTAAAAAAAACTTACCTAATTTAAATACTGAACCATCAAATTTCTTGTTCACAATTAAATCTACTAGTGATGAATTTGGATATCAATTAAGTTATACTGATGCGTGGGATTTCGTATCTGATATTAAAATAGTATTTGATGGGTATTTAATTTCGTTCAAAGGTGACTTAAATAACCAAAAACCTTTACTTTTTTGTTGTTTCGTTGATGATGAATTTTATAGAACTAATCTATCAAATCAGGATATTCGAATTTATTTTTATCGAAATGTTAACGGAGAATATTCTATTAATGCTATTTGTAACAATCAAAATATTTCAGAAAGAATTCAAATTTCAGAGACTGACTTACAAGACTCAATAGAGTTTTATTTCTATAGCACACGTAAACATAATGGAGGAGGGTTAAAAATTACTCCAAAAAACTTAAACATAGTTAAATATAATATTTCTGAATTTTAATTCTATAAAATAACAGCTTATAACAAAGTGTAAAAATAATTGCTCATTTTAGGCTCAAACCAAAGGGCTATTACCTTTTGCATTTTTGAATTTTACTGGCTTGAAAGCTTATACGCTAAGAGCAACTATTCTTACACCAAACGTTAAACGAAACTTTCCAAATAAACCATTATCTAAATAAAATAAAGTGCAAAAAATAACCATAGCCATAGACGGTTTTTCATCCACCGGAAAAAGCACAGTTGCAAAGCAACTAGCCAAACATTTAGGTTACATATATGTAGATTCTGGAGCCATGTATCGTGCAGTAACACTATTTACTATGCGAAACGGTTTTATTACTAAGGAAGACTTTAATGTAAATGCATTAGTAGAAAAACTAGGTGAAATAAATATTAGTTTTAAGTTTAATGCAACCTTAGGCTTTGCCGAAGTTTATTTAAACGGTGAAAACATAGAACACGACATTAGAACGTTAGAAGTTTCAAGTTTTGTAAGTAAAGTAGCAGCTATTCCAGAAGTGCGTTACCAATTGGTAAAGCAACAACAACAAATGGGAAAAGATAAAAGTGTTGTAATGGATGGTAGAGATATTGGTACTGTAGTATTCCCTTATGCAGAACTAAAACTATTTATGATAGCGTCTGCAGAAAAAAGAGCAACCAGACGTTTCGACGAGTTAATAGGTAGAGGAGACGATGTAGAATATGAAGCCGTTTTAAGAAACGTACAAGAACGCGATTATATAGATTCTAATAGAGAAGATTCTCCATTACGTAAAGCCGATGATGCTATCGAGATAGATAATAGCGACTTATCTTTAACAGAACAATTTGAAAAAGTACTACAGTTAGTAGAGATTACTTTTGAGGATTTGGAGTAGGATTCATTCTCAGTTAGCAGTCTCAGTATTCAGTGTTCAAAAAAAACAAATCAAATCTATTAATTTAAAAATAGCGAGACTATTTTTTTCTCTGCGAATCTCTGTGAAATCTCTGTGAACCTTAGTGTAATATTTTTTATATTAAAAAACCTGTTACTTCGAGTGATTCTGAAAACAAGAGAAATTGTATCGAGAAGCTCTAGTTAGATATTTAAAAATCCTGAAACAAGTTCATGATAAATAAAAAAGCGAGCTAACCTAAGTTAACTCGCTTTTAAAATAAACCATTATTAATCCCTATAAGTTAGGAATTATTAATTCTTGATCTGGGTGTATAACATCTGGATTTTTTAAGATGTCTGTATTCGCACTAAAAATAGCATTGTATTTTCCTGCGCTTCCATAATATTGCTTAGCAATGGCACCTAAAGTTTCACCACTTTTAACAGTATGTCTCGCAAAAACGCTAGAATCTGCAACAGCAATATCTGCAACGATATCGCTTGGGCTTTCACCACCTGCACTCTTAATTGCATCCCAAAGTAAATTTTTATCATAAGGAGTAGCAGCAGTACCTTTTACTGTTAACACACCATTTGCTTCAGAAATATCTCCATTTGCAATGTTTAATTTTTCTCCTAAATCAAGTACTCCCTGATATTTTGCTCTTACCATAATTTGTTTTGTTTTTATTGTTAATCTTTATAATAATAAATATAGTAATTTTTCTTAACATGTTATTGTTTCAATAATTCTATTAGATAATCAGACTGATATATCAGATTAAATGTATATTTTCACCGATTAAGCGCAGTGTTTCAAATACTTATGTTAAATAAAGAATTTACTAGTGATTTAGTATCTATTGTTTTGACTAACAATGGGTTTAATCTTTTTAATTGAAGGTTAGGCAATATGATTAAAAAGTATTATTTTTGCACTCCTTTTTAGCGATTTATTGGAAAGATAGAAAGGGATAAAACAAAACTATTTATAACACTTCTGTGTGATACCGCTTAAAATCTTCCAAAACAACACAGAATACAAATAATTATCTGCAATGGCTGAAAAAGCAAAACAAGCAGAAGTTGTAGCTGAAACTAAAGAAGCAGCAACTGAAACAAAAGCAGCTCCAGTAATATCTGAAGCACAAGCAAACCCTGAAAAATTTTTAGAAGAGTTTAACTGGCACAATTACCAAGAAGGTATTGATGAGGTTGAAGATTCTCAACTAAAAGAATTTGAAAAATTAGTATCAGAAAATTTCGTAGATACATTAGACGACGAGGTTGTTGAAGGAACAGTAGTACACATGTCTGATCGTGATGTAATTATTGATATCAACGCTAAATCTGAAGGTGTTATTTCTTTAAACGAATTTCGTTACAATCAAGATTTAAAAGTAGGTGACAAAGTAGAGGTATTAATCGATGTTCGTGAAGACGCAACAGGACAATTAGTATTATCTCACAGAAAAGCACGTGTAATTAAAGCTTGGGATCGTGTAAATAATGCACACGATACTGGTGAGATTGTAAACGGTTTCGTTAAGTGTAGAACAAAAGGAGGAATGATTGTAGATGTTTTTGGCATCGAAGCATTTTTACCAGGTTCTCAAATTGACGTTAAGCCAATTAGAGATTACGATCAGTACGTAAATAAAACTATGGAATTTAAAGTTGTGAAAATCAACCACGAATTCAAAAACGTAGTAGTGTCTCATAAAGCTTTAATTGAAGCTGATATTGAAGAACAGAAAAAAGAAATTATCGGTCAATTAGAAAAAGGTCAAGTATTAGAAGGTATCGTTAAGAATATTACTTCTTACGGTGTGTTTATTGATCTTGGTGGTGTTGATGGATTAGTACATATTACAGATTTATCTTGGTCAAGAATTAACCATCCAAATGAGATTGTTGAGTTAGACCAGAAATTAAATGTTGTAATCCTTGATTTTGATGAAAACAAATCAAGAATTCAATTAGGTCTTAAGCAATTATCTAAACATCCTTGGGATGCATTGGGAGAAACTGTAGCAGTTGGAGATAAAGTAAAAGGTAAAGTAGTTGTAATCGCAGATTACGGTGCATTTATTGAAGTTGCAGAAGGTGTTGAAGGTTTAGTTCACGTTTCTGAAATGTCTTGGTCTACACACTTACGTTCGGCTAACGATTTTGTAAAAGTTGGTGATGTAATCGATGCTCAAATCTTAACATTAGATAGAGAAGATCGTAAAATGTCTCTTGGTATCAAGCAATTATCGCAAGATCCTTGGACAGATATTACAACTAAATATCCTGTAGGTTCAAACCACAAAGGTATTGTACGTAACTTTACAAACTTTGGTGTTTTTGTTGAATTAGAAGAAGGTATTGATGGATTAATTTACATCTCAGATTTATCTTGGACTAAGAAAATTAAGCATCCATCTGAGTTTACAAACGTAGGTGATACTTTAGAAGTAGTAGTATTAGAGTTAGATGTTGAAGGACGTAAATTATCTTTAGGTCACAAACAAACAACTGATAATCCTTGGGATAAATACGAAACTGAGTTCGCTTTAGGTTCTACACATACTGCAGAAATTGCTGAAGTTGTAGATAAAGGTGCAACTATTGAGTTTAATGAAGATATCGTAGCATTCGTTCCTTCTCGTCACCTTGAAAAAGAAGATGGTAAGAAATTGAAGAAAGGAGATTCTGCTGAATTCAAGATTATAGAATTTAACAAAGAGTTTAAGAGAGTAGTTGCTTCGCATACTGCAATCTTTAGAGAAGAAGAGATGGCTAACGTTAAAGCTGCACAAGCTAAACAAGCGTCTCAAGCTGCAGAATCTAAACCAACATTAGGTGATGCAAATGAAGCTTTACAAGCTCTTAAAGATAAATTAGACGGAAAGATATAAGTTTTCTAACCTAAATGTTTAATAAACATTTTAAAAGCCTCTCGTTTTCGAGAGGCTTTTTTTATGCCTTTATTTATAATGTATTGTAGTTTCAAAAATAAATAAAAGCTTAACTTTGATTATAAATTTAAATGTTATGAAAAAATATTTCTTTACACTTTTCTTAATAATATTAATTAGCTTTTCTGCAAATGCGCAAAACGGAAAGGACATGCATTTAAGTAAAAAAGAAAGAGCAATTCCAAAATATTTAAAAAATAAAGAGCTAAAAAGGGCAGAACTTTATAAAAATGTTTTACCATCTGTAGTTACTATATACACAACTTCAAATTCATACACTGCAGAAGGTTCAAAAACAAATCAAGGCTTAGGTAGTGGTGTTTTAATTTCTCATGATTGTTACATTTTAACAGCAGCTCATGTTGTAGATGGGAGTTCTAAAATTCTTGTAAAAACACAAGATGGTAAAGAGCGAAAAGCTTCAGTATTATTTAGTGAAAAAACATCAGATATAGCTTTGTTACAATTAGATGTTTTAGATTCTAACTTAACACATGCTGTTTTAGGAGATAGTGATGCATTAGCAGTAGGACAAGATGTTTTTGCAATAGGAAGTCCTTATGGTTTAGAAAATTCATTTTCTTCAGGTATAATTTCTTCTTTTAGAGGTTTTAACCAACTTTATGATGGTACAGTAAGTTTAGAGTTTCTTCAAACAGATGCAGCTATAAACTCTGGTAATAGTGGAGGACCATTATTTAATTCTCAAGGAAAAGTAGTTGGTATTGCCTCAAGTATTTTAACTGTTTCAGGTGGTTTTCAAGGTATTGGTATGGCAGTTACTATTAATACTGCTAAAGACTTATTAGCTTTTAAAGATAGACCTTGGATAGGAATAGATGGTATTTTATTATCTAAAGAAGAACTAAGTAAAGTATTCAACCTATCATTAAAAGGTGGTTTATTAGTTCAAAATGTGAGTGCTAATAGTCCAGCAGATAAAGCAGGTTTAAAAGGTGGTTTTATTGTAGCAAATTTATTTCAAAAAGAAATATTATTAGGAGGAGATATTATTCTTAAAATTGGAGATCAAGAGACTTGCCATGTAGATTGTATTGATAAAGTAAAATCTTCGTTGAAAAAAAATAAAGATTTAGAAATCAAATACTTAAGAGATGGTAAAGTGTTTACTACTACTTTGGATGTTACAAATATTAGACGTAATTTTTTGTCAGAATAAAAGGGTGTTTTAAGGTTTAAAAAAATAGATTATCTTTGCCAACCAAATACGTTTGGAAACATATGAGTCAAAAATTGTTACTTAATGCAACAGCCATAAACATCATTCTTCATCGTTTGGCTTGTCAATTAATTGAAAACCATAAAGATTTTTCAAACACAGTTTTAATAGGTTTACAGCCTAGAGGTAAGTATTTAGCAAATAGATTAGCGCTAATGCTAATAACAGAATACAAGATTAAAAACTTACAATTAGGCTTACTAGATATTACATTTTATCGTGACGATTTTAGACGAGGCGACAAAATACACGAAGCCAATACTACAGAAATAGATTTTATAGTTGAAGACAAAAAAGTTGTTTTTATTGACGATGTTTTATACACAGGACGTAGTATTCGTTCTGCTTTAACTGCGATTCAATCTTTTGGAAGACCAAAAGAAATAGAATTGTTAACACTTATAGATAGACGTTTTAGCAGACATTTACCAATACAACCTAACTACAGAGGCAGACAAGTAGATGCTATAAATGAAGAAAAAGTAAAAGTAAACTGGAAAGAGAATGAAGGTGAAGATGCCGTATATTTAGTTAATAGCTAAGTTAACTATACCGTTTGCAAGTAGAGTCGTTGAAGTACTTATAATTATGAATAAAATTTGTCATTCCTGCGTAGGCAGGAATCCACAATAAAGAATAAAGAAATAGATTCCTGCCTTCGCAGGAATGACAAAAGAAAAAAATATGAGCGAATTAAGTGTTAACCACTTATTAGGAATTAAATACCTTCAAGAAAAAGATATTCAACTTATTTTTGAAACAGCCGATCATTTTAAAGAAGTGATTAATAGGCCAATTAAAAAAGTACCTTCGCTTAGAGATATTACTATTGCCAATTTATTTTTTGAAAACTCTACACGTACAAAACTCTCTTTCGAGTTAGCAGAAAAAAGGCTTTCAGCAGATGTTATAAATTTTTCAGCTGGACAATCTTCAGTTAAAAAAGGAGAAACGTTAATAGATACAGTAAACAATATTTTATCTATGAAAGTAGATATGGTAGTTATGCGTCATCCCAATCCTGGAGCCTGTGTGTTTTTATCTAAACATGTAAAAGCAAATATTATAAATGCAGGAGATGGAGCACACGAACACCCAACACAAGCATTATTAGATTCCTATTCTATACGAGAATGTTTGGGAAATGTAGCAGGAAAAAATGTAGTAATTGTTGGAGATATATTACACAGTCGCGTCGCGTTATCTAATATTTATGCTTTAAAATTACAAGGTGCAAATGTTATGGTTTGTGGTCCAAAGACACTATTACCAAAGTATATTAGTGAATTAGGCGTTAAAGTAGAAACCAACTTGCGTAAAGCATTAGAATGGTGTGATGTCGCAAATATGTTACGTGTTCAAAACGAACGTATGGCAATAAGTTATTTCCCATCAACAAGAGAATACACACAACAATATGGCGTTAATAAAGAGTTACTAGACTCTTTAAATAAAGAAATCACTATTATGCATCCAGGACCAATTAATAGAGGTGTGGAAATAACAAGTGATGTTGCAGATTCTAAACAAGCAATAATACTAGACCAAGTACAAAATGGAGTAGCAGTTAGAATGGCAGTTATTTATTTATTAGCTGCAAAAATAAAATAATAAGTTATGATTATAGATCAACAAGAGAATACGTCGATAATTACACAAGAAAAAGCTACTGTTATAGAATTAGTTAAGAAGCTAGAAGCTTTATATCCTAAATTTGAAAAACACAACATTATCATTAAATTGTCTTCTTTAGGAAAGATAACTCTACAAGATATTAATGAGTTTTTACGCATCTCTAATAAACATCGCGAAGCAAAACATTCATTCGTAGTGGTTACAAATACAATTGCTATAGACGAAATCCCTGATGAGATTATTGTGGTACCAACCGTTAAAGAAGCTTTCGATATTATAGATATGGAAGTAATGGAACGCGATTTAGGTATTTAAAAATGTTTATTTGTGAATCTTTTTTTCGTTTGTTTTCATAAAAATAGTAAATGAATTAATAAAAATAAAGCCTACCATTTTTAATGAAACTAAATATTTTAGGTTGCTACAGTGCAACACCACGAACGTTTACTAATCCAACTTCCCAAGTATTAGAAATAAATAATCATGTATTTTTAATAGATTGTGGAGAAGGCACACAGGTAGAACTGCGAAGACATAAAATAAAGTTTAATCGTATTAAACACATTTTTATTTCTCATTTGCATGGCGACCATTTTTTTGGTTTAGTTGGTTTAATATCTACCATGCGATTGCTAACCCGTGAAACAGATTTGCATATTCACGCACCAAAAGGTTTAAAAGAAGTAGTAACGCTTCAAATGAAATTAGCTAATTCATGGACTAATTATAACCTTATTTTTCATGAACTAAATAGCAAGACTTCAGAATTAATTTTTGAAGATAGTAAGGTAGAAGTTCATACAATTCCTCTAGACCATCGTGTTTACACTAATGGTTTCTTGTTTAAAGAAAAAGAAGGAGAACGTAAGTTAGATATTGCGGCTGTAGAAAACGCTAATATTGATGTAGCTTATTACAGAAAGCTAAAACAAGGTTTCGATGTAGAAAATAACGATGGTAAACTTATAAAAAACGAAACTGTAACCTCTTCACCAGAAAAACCTAAAAGCTATGCGTTTTGTAGCGATACAGCTTACAAAGAAGATATTGTGCCTATTATTAAAGATGTAGATGTTTTATACCACGAATCTACATTTCTTGAACAACATGCACATTTAGCACCCAAAACAAAGCACAGTACTGCTAAAGAGGCAGGAAGTATTGCAAAACAAGCAAATGTTGGGACTTTGTTGCTTGGACATTATTCTACTAGATACGATGATTTAAATGTTTTTAAAACTGAAGCTAAAGAGCACTTTAAAAATGTTGAGCTAGCAGACGATGGTAAGGTTTTCGAATTTTAATTTTATTAATACGTTTATATTTTTAATTATAAATATATATTGTATTTGCTGAATTACTTTTTAAATAATTTTTAAATCTCGTAACTTGCAGCTATGGAAAAAGATTTAGGAAATTACAGAAAGTCTTACGAAAAAAGTGAACTACTACTTAAAGACACTCCAGAACATCCAATAGAGTTGTTTAAAACTTGGTTTAATGACGTAGATAAACATTTTCCTGAAGAAGAGACTAATGCTATGTCTATTTCTACAATTGGCTTAAATGGTTATCCTAAGAGTAGAGTAGTGCTGCTTAAAAAATATACTTCTGATGGTTTTATTTTCTACACTAATTATGAAAGTGAAAAAGGTCAAGCTATTATAAATAATCCAAAAGTATGTTTGTCATTTTTTTGGCCTGGAGCCGAAAGACAAGTTATAATAAAAGGAATAGCAAAAAAAGTAGCTAATAGTGTAAGTGACGATTATTTTAAATCACGTCCAAGAGGAAGTCAATTTGGTGCGTTAGTATCTAAACAGAGTGCTGTAATAGAAAATAGAAACGTATTAGAATCTAAACTTAAAGCGCTTGAAGCGGAATTTGAAAGTATAGAAATACAAAGGCCACAGTTTTGGGGAGGATTTATTATAGAGCCTGTTGAAATAGAATTTTGGCAAGGACGTCCTAACAGATTACACGATCGTATTCATTATAAATTAAATAATGACTTTTCTTGGACTAAAAACAGATTATCACCATGATCGTTAGGTTAAAACGCTATTAACTTCGTCTAAACGCATATAAAATCATTCAATAATAGCACTTAGCCGATTAAAAACATTAAATACCGTTGAAATACATGTTTTTAGTCGATTTTAACATTTAATTAACATTTCGTTACGTTTTGCTTGGGTATATTTAAGTCCCCAAACATATGTAACCTTATGAAAAATTTACTTAACCTACTTGTGCTATCCTTATTTTTAACTTTTTCAACTTCATGTACTAAAGATAGTGAAGACGTTTTAAAATTAGAAGATATTACTATCCCTGAAACGAAAACTATTGAAATAGAAATAATGGAACTTATAAATGCTTATAGGATCGACAAAGGTTTAAACGCTTTAGATCATAATGATTTAGTTAAATCACAAGCATTTTCTCATTCAAATTTCATGGCAGAAGCAGGTAATATTTCTCATGCAAATTTTTATACTAGAAAGTCTTTCCTGGTAAATAATGCAGGAGCTAATATTGTAACAGAAAATGTTGCTTATGGATTTACGTCTGCAGAATCTGTAGTAAATGCTTGGATAAATAGTGATGGACATAGAGTAAATATGGAAGGAGATTATACAAATTTTGATGTCTCTGCAGAAAAAAATAATCAAGGAAACTGGTACTTTACAAATATATTTATGAAAAAATAATACTTAAAATATTACATAAAAAGAGCGATTTATTATAATCGCTCTTTTTGTATTTAAATATGTCTTTTGTTATTTTTTTTTGAAATATAGATTTAAGATTAAATAACTTATTTTTTGAAATATAAATTATTCTCCAACGTAACCACCAGTAATTATAAATTTAGAGCGTCTATTTTCTTGATGTTCCTCTTCACTACAACTCTTACTGTTAGCATCGTTACAATGGTTAACTAATTGGCTCTCTCCATAACCAATAGCGCTTTCTACTCTGTTAGTTTCTATACTTCTTGAGAATAAATAGTCTCTGGTAGATTTTGCTCTTCTATCAGATAATTTTTTGTTATAAGCGTCCCTACCACGACTGTCTGTATGAGATTCAATTTTAATAACCATTTTAGGGTGTTCTCTCATTACAGCTACAATATTTTCAAGTTCGTAAGCTGCTTCTGGTCTAATCTCTGATTTATTATAATCGAAAAATATTGGATTAATTACAATTTCAACATCAATAATTAAAGGCGTTAAAAAGAGTTCTACAAAAGTTTCATCACCACTTTCTTCATTTGTTGTTACATCTTTTTGGTCTGGTCTATAAATTACTCTTTCTCCAAGAATTACAAAGTTTTGATTACAAGCTACATTTTTAAATTCGTAAGCACCATCTTTATCAGATGTTTCCATTTGTATTACTTTACCATTTTCATCCATTAATTTCACAACTACTTTTGCAAGTGGCTCATTAGTAATTTTATTTTTTGTAATACCTTTTATTATTTGTTTACACTCATATTTACCAAAACTGTAGATATCGTCGCCACCTTTACCACCTTCTCTATTTGAAGAGAAATAACCTGTATTAGTCTCTGTATCTATAAAAAATCCAAAATCGTCGAAACCACTATTATAAGGCGCTCCTAAATTTTTGATATATACTTCTGCGGTGTCCCTTTTTAGTATATTACTTTCAAATATATCATAGAGACCTAAGTTTATATGACCATCTGATGAGAAGTAAAATGTTGAGTCTTTTGCAATAAAAGGAAAGTTTTCTCTTCCTTCTGTATTAATCTTACTACCTAAGTTTATAGGGTTTCCAAATGTGCCATCATTATTAATTTTTACTTTGTAAATATCTGTAAGACCTTTAGAGCCTTCGCGATCTGATGAGAAATAAAGTTGTTTTTCATCTGGACTTAAAGTTGGTGATCCTGTAGAAAAATCTTCTCCATTAAATGGTAGCTCTTCAATTTTCTTCCATTTATTATCAACTTTCTTTGCTCTAAAAAGTTTAATCTGTGAAGTTCCTTCTTTGTCGTATTTTGCTTTATTTTTATTATTTAAGTTTATTCGAGTAAAGTACATTGTTTCACCATCTTTTGTAATAGCAACTGAACTTTCATGAAAATCGGAATTTATTTCGTTGGATTCTATTTTAATAGGTGAACCAACTAATTTTGTTCCTTCATTTATAGAAATGTCAGACTGATATATATCTAAAAAAGGTTCTTTGTTCCATTGATATAATTTTTTCTGGTCTATAATTGTGTCTTCAACTCTTGTTGAAGCAAAATAAAGAACTTTGTCAATTTCAAAACTTCCAAAATCTGAGTATTTGGTGTTAATTTCAAGGTTTTCAAAATTTACATAAACGTTATCAGTAGATTCTAAAGCTTCAAATTTTTCAATATCGAATTCATCATCTTCAATACGTTTATCATTTTTTTTACGCTCTTTAAAAATAGTAGACCATTTTTTAGATTCTTCAAATTGATTTAAACTACGTAATGTTTGTACATATTTGTACAAGTATTCAGGATTAACGTCCTTATATTTTACTACTGCTTTTTTATACCAATAGCTAGCTAGTTTTACATTAGAGTTATTATAGTAACAATCACCAAGTCTAGTTAATACGTGTTCTGTTGTATCTCCTTTTTTTAATACTTCTAAGTATAATTCTGTTGCTTGATAATAGGCATAATCTTTAAAAAAATTATCGGCTACTTTTGTTTGCGCTATCGAAATATAGGCAGTTAAAAAAAATAATATATATAGTAAACTTTTTTTCATCTTTATTAGAAATATCTAGGAGATTTAATACGTTTTCTTGGTTTATATACTTCGAACATTAATAAAATCTCGTGTGTACCACTAGTGTATGGTCTTAAGTCTGAAAGAAAATATTCATAAGTATAACCAATTCTTAATTGTTGTGAAACCTGAAAATCTGCTTGTGCTCCAAGTGTAGTAGTATCTAGATTATAACGGTAACCACCACCTAACCAGAATTTTTCGAAGAATAATAAATTAGCATTAATATCGAATGAAATTGGTGCTCCGTTTGTAACTTTAAATAAAGCTGATGGTTTTAATTTAAGGTCTGAGCTAAGATCAAAAACATAACCTCCTGTAACATAATATCCAATGCGCTCTAAAGCTAAATATTCTGGTCCAGCATCATTGTTACCTCTTAGGTTATAATCTGTATTTAAAATTCTTGGTGCAGATAAACCTAGATACCATCTATTACTATGAAGGAATAAACCAACACCAATATTAGGATTCCAACGGCTTGATATATCACTAAAAAAAGGATCGGCAGCTATTTCTTGTTCATTTAAAAAGCCGTCACCATCTAAATTATAATGTGTGAAACCAGCTTTTAATCCAAAAGCTAATTTTGTAGTTTCACTTGTATTTATGGTATAAGAAAAATCACCATAAGCAAATACAAAGTTTTCAAAACCTAATTGGTCGTTAATAATTGATAGTCCTATACCTATTTGTTCTTTTTCTAATGGAGAATGAATAGATACAGTTTGTGTACTTGGTCCACCTTCTAAACCAACCCATTGGGTTCTATGTAAACCAACAACACTTATTGTTTCTCTACTTCCTGCATATGCAGGGTTTACAGATATGGTATTAAACATATACTGTGAAAATTGAGGTAGTTGTTGTGCAAAGGAAAATGTGCAACTTAATGCTATAATAGCAAATATATAAACTCTACTTTTTTTCATTAATTTTATTATTTTGTACCTAAATACAATGGTCCTGTAATAGGATCTAGTCCACTATCTCTTAAAATTATAACGTAATAATATGTTCCATTTGGCAACTTATTTGCACTACCTAATGATTCTTTAATGGCTTGACCACTCCAATCGTTTTTATAATTCTTAGCATCGAAAATTATGCCACCATAACGATTAAATATTTGTAAATCGATAATGAAACCACATTTTAAGTCTCCTTGAATAGAGAAGAAATCATTATGTCCATCACCATTAGGAGTTACTGCTTTTGAAATAATATAACCTTCAACTCCACATGGTAGTACAATACAGTCGTTAGTAATTTCTATTGTTACTCTAGTTGTAGCTATACAATCTTGACTAGTTACAGAATAATTAAATATATAATCACCAAGTTCTAATTCTAATGGATCGAAAGTACCATCACTATTAACTGTTACGTCTCCTTGTTCAACGTTCCATGTTCCAGAATCGTCTATTCCGTCTGCTAAAAATTCAAATAAATCTATAATACCATCTTCTGAACAGCGTTCAGCATCAAGATTATTAACAAAATTTTCACTTATAACATTAATTGTTTGTGTAAAACTATCAGAATTATTACAACTATCTGTAACTACCCATTCCCAAATAATTTGATAATCTTCACCATCACCAAGGTTATTGTTAGTTTCAGTAAAATCTAAAGTAACATCAACATTAGAACATTCATCAGAGAATTCTAAAGTTGGTGGTTCAGGGATTTCAGAACAAATTACGAAAGATTCAGGCTCTAAGTCTGTTAATAGAGTTGGAGCAATAGTATCTTCTATCGTTAATATAGCTACTAAAATTGACTGATTTCCACAGTCGTCAGCTACTGTATATGTTACTTCTATTGTTCCTCCAGCACCACAGTCTGAATTCAAATTAACAAATGCATAATCTGAAGTCACAGTGTTTGTTATATCAGCATCACAAGCATCAACTCCACAAGATGTAAGTGCTAAAATATTATCAGCATTCCAGTTGTCTGCAAGTGTTTCATTTTCATCTCCATTACATTCTAGAGTAGTATCTGTTACACTACAATTAGATAAATCTGGTCCAGTTGAATCTTCAAGTGTTAATGTAGCAGTTGTTGTTACTATGTTTCCACAATCATCTCCAATAGTATAAGTTACTAGTATTGTACCACTAAGACCACAAGTTGAAATCAAGTTAGTGAAATCGAAATCTGAAGTTACTGTATAAGTTGCATCAGCATCACAATTATCGCTTGGACAAGTAGTTAAAGCCAAGATATTAGCAGCATCCCAATCACTAGCAAGTGTTGCATTATCAGTTCCGTTACATTCTATAGTAGTATCTGCTACATCAG
>NZ_JALZVX010000005.1 GCF_023299985.1 Lacinutrix sp.
GCACCACCACCACAGCTAGATAATATTGCTGCTGAAAATACCGAAAACAAAAGTGTTTTATTTATTAGTTTCATGTTATAAATGTTTAGTTGTTATATTATAGATTAAAAATGTCTTTGCTTGAAAAAGTGTCTTTTAAGCGCACTCCTTTTTCTGTTTGTTGCACAGTAATTAACTCATTATGTGCATCGTGTTCCAAAAATAAGTAATAATTATTGTCTGCGGCTAAATTTAGGAATTTTTCTTTTTCGTCTAATGTCAATAAAGGCCTTGTGTCGTAGCCCATTACAAAAGGAATTGGAAGGTGACCAACGGTTGGTAATAAATCTGCCATAAAGCAAATAGTTTTACCTTTATAGTTAATCATTGGTATCATTTGCTTTTCGGTATGTCCATTAGCAAAAAAAATATCAAAGCCTAAGGCTGAGTTTTTTAGAATGTCTTCAGAATTATTTTTAGGAAGTTCTGTAAACTTTAAATGTCCACTCTCTTCCATTGGCATTATATTCTCTTTTAAAAATGAAGCCACCTCTCGACGATTAGGTTGTGTTGCCCATTGCCAATGTTTTTGATTACTCCAAAAATGCGCATTTTTAAAAGCAGGTTCTAAAAGTGTTCTGTCTTTGTTATATTGAATAGATCCTCCACAGTGGTCGAAGTGAAGATGCGTCATAAAAACATCTGTAATATCATCGCGATGAAAACCATATTTTGCTAGAGAAGTATCTATAGTATCGTCTCCCCAAAGATGGTAGTAGCCATAAAACTTTTCGCTTTGCTTGTTACCCATTCCTGTGTCTATTAGTATAAGACGATTACCATCTTCTATTAATAAACAACGTGCAGCAATATCTATCATGTTATTACTATCTGCAGGATTGGTTCGCGTCCATAGTGATTTTGGCACAACACCAAACATAGCACCACCATCTAGCTTAAAATTTCCAGCGTTTATAGGATATAAATTCATAGTTGCAAATTATGAAAAACTATGTAATAGTAGGTAAATGTTAAGTTTTTATTAAGAAACCACCTGCTGTAAGCGTTTTCCAAAGTCGTAAAGTGCCTTTATTTCTTTTATACTTGCTAGACGTTCACGACCAAAAATTAGTAAATCGTGACCATTAGATTCTACATGATAATATGGGTTGCTTTCAAAGAAATGAGTGATTTCATCTGTAAAAAACTCCTGAATAGCGTTAGTGTCTTCTCCAAGTAAATAGAACCTTTTAGAGAAATCTGTATGGTTTTTAATAGGAATGTCTTTAAAGCCAGCAAAAGCATATACTTTTTCTAAAAAGCCTTCACGATCTAAAGTAAATTCTGGAATGCTTTTATGTAGTTTTATATGAAGCATCGTCGAACGAATAACTTCTTTAGCTATAAATTCACCTTCGGAAAACTCGATATCGAAAGCATTTATTGTTTCGTTTTCGGTTGCTAATTGGTTGTAGATATAATTAATTTTTTTTGTTCTAAAAAACAGAAAACTATCCAAAAAATGGGTCTCTCTTTCTTTTTTCTGCACGTAATTTAATTGATAATCTTTTGCTAATTCCTCGATTGTGGTTTGACGACGCGTTAAACTGTTTTTAATAACATTAGGAACAGGTAATAAGCGACGTAATGCAAATG
The DNA here is from genome assembly GCF_023299985.1 of Lacinutrix sp. GTDB lineage: Bacteria > Bacteroidota > Bacteroidia > Flavobacteriales > Flavobacteriaceae > Lacinutrix. The sequence continues at coordinate 1,636 of NZ_JALZVX010000005.1, forward strand.
GGTGTTTAGAATCTGTGTCGTGCAAATCGAGCCCAAGCACTTCAAAATGACCACCTCTTTTTGTAAACAACTCTTGATAATTATTAAGGTTTTCCATTACTGTATGATCCACAAATTTACATAACGAAAAATCCACAATTACATCTTCGGTTTCTGGAACAGCATCAATTTTAGATTTTAATTTATAGAAATTTAAAAAGCTGCAAAAATGCTTCACACTTACATAATAATTACGGTCTTCTTGAAACATTAAAACGTTTGGCTTCATTAAGTTTCTTGCAAAAAGAGAAAAGCTTTTATTAATAATAATATGAAGCACAAAAGTGATAATAACACCAGATAAAATACCTTGTATAAGTCCAATGGTTAGCGTCACTAATAAGGTTACAAAAAAGATAATAAGTTGCTCTTTACCTATTCTAAAAATTTTCTTTATGTTTTCTGGAGAGGCTAATTTATAACCTGTATATACTAAAATAGCCATTAAAGCAGGTAAAGGAATTCTAGTTAACTGTGTGCTAAAAAGCGCAATAAAAATAATTAAAAAAGTAGCATGAAAAAAGTTTGAAGACCTATTAGTACCACCATTATTAACATTTACAGAACTTCTTGCAATAACCGTTACAACATTTAAGCCTCCTAAAAACCCACTACCAACAGTTGCCAAACCAAGCGCTTTTAAATCTCGATTAACATTACTTCTTCTTTTTTCTGGATCAAGTTTATCGACTGCTTTTATACTTAATAAAGATTCTATACTTGCAATTAATGTTAAAGAAACAACACCTAACCAAAAAGAGAGAGATCCAATTTTACTAAAACTTACGGTTGGTAACTCTGAAATAATTTGATCAAAAGCAGGTATTCCAGAAATCATATAATCAGCCGCAATTGGGTTGGGTTGTTTAAGTACAAGTTCAAAATAATAACTAAACCCTATTGAGAGTAGTACTATCCACATTGGAGCTGGAATAAGTTGTAAGTACTTATTTCTAATTTTAGAATAAAACAACATAATTATTAGGCTAATAACACCTGCTAACATAGCAAAAGTTAAGCCTTGATTATTATAACTAAAAGCAGAAATTATTGTGTTTGGAATTTCTAACAGATAAGAAATATTGTCTGTAGTAATACGGTTTCCCATCATGATATGAAACTGTTTCCCAAGAATAATAAGACCAATTGCTGCTAGCATACCTTGTATTGCAGAGGATGGAAAAAAGTCTGCTAATTTACCAAGTCTTAAAAAGCCTAAAATTAATAGTAACGCACCAGAGCAAATAATAGCAGCATAGGCACTTTCTATACCTAGAGTTCCAATTACAGCTAGAAGAACACCAACTAAACCATTTCCAGGTCCAGCAATGGTAACATTACTTCCACCTAAAATAGAAACTAAAACACCACCAACAACAGCAGCAATTACACCTGCAATTGGAGGTGCCTCACTAGCCATTGCTAAACCTAAACCTAGAGGTAAAGCAATAAGACTTACTACAAAACCAGAAAAAATGTTTTTTGGTAATGTTTGAAAAAATGTTTTTATGTTATTCTTTTTTTGGCTCATTGAATAATTAAAACATCGGTTGGTAATTCAGTTAAAATATGCTCGATATCGTGTGGGAATAAGCGATCCCAAAAGGTCATTTTTGTTGGTGCATTCATTACTAATAAATCGGCTCTTGCAATTTGAGCGTAATGTCCAATAGAATAACCTTGAGTTCCAAAAATTGGCTGAGATTTTACAACTATATTTTGAGTAAATGCTTCAGGAATATGCTCTATTACGTGGTTTATTCTCGAACGTTCACGGTTTCTAAGACGTTCTTTTACAATTTGTGTTTTTCTAAGTGATTTATCATCATCAACATTAACAGTGATCTCGTTTTGTTTAATTTCTTCAACAATGGTTAGTTTTTCGGCTTTTAATTTTAAACCAATATAAAAAGCAGTTTCTATTGTTTGCTCTGTTTTTGGGTCTTCTAAGCCGTTAACAACAATATGCTGACAAGGTAAACGCTCTATCGACGGATTGATTAGTAAAAGTAAAGAGCATTTGGCTTTTCTAGTAATTTTTCGTGCAATAGAACCAACATAATAGGTAAATAATTTTTCTCTTTTTGCTGCACCAATAATTAATAAATCTACTTTTTTTTCTTCAGAAGCACTTAAAATTACATCAACTGGATCTCCAGGTTTAAAAATCACCTCATATTCTAAATGGTCTTTTTTAAACGTGTTTAAAATTTTTTCTAAGGTTTCTGTTTTGTCTTCAGACTCGTTTCCAACATGAATTAAAACTAATTTACATTCAAAAAACAACGCTAATCGCGAAGCCTCATAAAGATTTGCTTTAAGATTTGGAGAAAAGGCAATACCTATACCTATGGTTTTAAACGGTTTTTGAATCACTTATAAAAAATTTCTAAAAAAAGTGAAGATAGTATTTTTTGATATTACAAAACAAGTCTTTAAGAATTGTTAATAGTATGTGAAAAATGCTTTAATTGTAATTAACTTTAATTTTTTGTAATAACATTATTAATATGGTAGAATTAGGAGGCATTATAATATTAGGAATATTGGCACAATGGGTTGCATGGAAGTTTAAAATTCCAGCTATTTTACCCTTAATACTTATTGGGCTATTAGTTGGTCCAATTGCTGCAGAGTTTTTAAGTGAAGATGGTACTAAATGGATTGAACCTATATGGAATGGAGAAGAAGGGCTATTTCCAGGAGAAAGTTTATTTTATTTTGTGTCTTTAGCCATTAGTATTATACTTTTTGAAGGCGGATTAACACTTAAAATGAGCGAAATAAAAAATGTAGGACCAGTTATAACAAAGTTAATTTCTTTAGGCTCTATAGTTACATTTTTTGGCGCTGCTGTTGCTGCACATTTTAGTTTTGACTTGAGTTGGGAGATTTCATTTTTATTTTCTGGGCTTATTATTGTTACTGGACCAACAGTAATTACGCCTATTTTAAGAAACATTCCGCTAAAAAAAGACATATCTACAGTATTAAAATGGGAAGGCATATTAATTGATCCAATTGGAGCATTAGTTGCCGTATTGGTTTTCGAGTTTATAAGTGTAGATGGAGGTGGAGAATTTACAAAAACAGCTTTAATAGAGTTTGGAAAAATTGTGTTGTTTGGCGCGACTTTTGGGTTCACTTTTGCACATGCTATGAATTTTATTATTAATAAAAAATTAGTACCACACTACCTATTAAATGTATTTGCTCTTGCAGCAGTTTTAGGTGTTTTTGTATTGTCTGATACTTTTGCACACGAATCTGGTTTACTAGCAGTTGTGGTTATGGGAATGGTTTTAGGAAACTCAAATTCTCCTTATTTAAAAGAACTTCTTTATTTTAAAGAGTCCTTGAGTATTCTATTAATCTCTATCTTATTTATTCTCTTAGCAGCTAATATTAACATGGAAGAATTGTACTTAATTTACAGTTGGAAAACAGCTGTGCTTTTTGCTGCTGTTGTTTTTATTATTCGTCCAATAGGTGTTTTCTTAAGTACACATGGATCAACATTAAAACTTAAAGAGAAAATTTTTATTAGTTGGGTTGGACCTCGAGGAATTGTAGCAGCAGGTATTGCTTCTTTATTTGGTTTAAAACTAGCTAAAGAAGGTGTTCCAGGAGCAGAATATATAACGCCTTTGGTGTTTATGATTGTTTTAGGAACGGTATTATTAAATGCTACAACAGCACGATTTTTTGCCAAAATAGTAGGTGTGTTTTTAACTAAATCTGACGGTATTTTAATAGTTGGCGCCTCTAAAGTGTCTCGTTTAATTGGACACTATTTAGAATCTAATGGAAGACATGTGGTGTTAATAGATAGTAATCAAGGTAATATTGATAAAGCCAAAGAACTCGGTCTAGAAGCAATAAATACTAACATTTATTCAGACACTTTAATGGATAATATAGAACTAAACGATGTTGGTTATTTAATGGCCTTAACAGGAAGTAACGACATTAATAAATACGCTATTAATAAGTTTAGTAAGCAGTTTGGTGAAAACGGTTCGTTTAGACTAGTATCTGTAGATGAAATGAGAGATAGTAATAACAATCCAAAAGAAGGTTTATTCTCTCATACAGATGACTACACAACACTTACTAATCTTACTAGAAAATTTCCAAGTATTCAAGAAATTGAGTTAAAAGATAAGTCGCATTATGAAAGCTTAATAGAGCTATCTAATAATGATAAAGAGATTATTCCATTATTTCTTAAAAATGAAGCTTCCGAAATCCAAATTATTTCATCTTACAATAAAGACATCGAAGCAGTAGGTGAAAACTGGCACTTAGTGTATTTAGGAAAACCTTTTGATGTTGAAGAGGTTGCTAACGAAGAAGTATAATCAATGGATAGTAAGCTTAAAGAATTACTTACCAAGAAAGCTAAGAAATTAGAAAGAAAACGCAAAGCTGTTTTTTTATGGGCTAAGTTTTATAAAATAGTAATAGCGCCATTAAAAGCGATATTAAGAGCTGGTTGTTTTATTTTAGGTATAGCGTGTGTAATTTTCCCACCAATACTATTTTACTTAATAATTTGTGGAGTTGCTTATATTCTTTTAGAAATTATTAATAACCCACTTTTGGTATATAGAGATAATTTAAAAAAAAGAATTTTACCAGATATTTACAAAGAACTAAATCCAACGGTTACTTATTATTCGTCGGCAATAAACAGAGAAATTATTAAGGAAAGCCTTTTGTTTAATCAGTCTTTTTTTAATAGTAAAATCCATATTGAAGGAGACGACTATATTAATGGTACTATTAATAATACTGAGTTTATAGCAAATGATATTGAGATTTTTAACGAAGTAGTGGACTACTCAAAAACAATTGGAGGCTGTTTATTTTCAATTGTATTATTTCCAATATTTATAGTAAGAAATCTATTTGCAGATTATGCTCACGAAGAAGAACTTCCGTTTTTAGGAGTTATAAAAAAGAAAGTTATAATACACAAAGGCCTTTTTATAAAAGCATCACTACCTATTCATTTTTTTGGAAAGTCAATACTACTACCAAAAAAAGAGAGTGATAGTAAGGCTTTAACCTCTGCTTTTGCTCAAGAACCAATAGCTGTTTCAGATTCATTTATTAACACAAATTATTCTATTTATAGTTCTAATAAAAATGAAATAAACACAGTATTAACCCAAAAAAGAATAGACCTAATTAAAGCAATCCACACTCAAGAGAAAAGCTTACCTACTGTAACTGCTGTTAACCAAGAGTTATACCTGTTTATACCTAGAAAGACAGATTTATTTAAAGTAAATATTTATAATAAAATAAAAGGCATCTCTTTTTTCGATTCTTTTTTAGAGGACATAAACTATATCAATACTATTATATCTAAAATAAATTAAATGAGTAACACAAATAGTTTAAGAATAGATTATTCTAAATACCAAGTAGATGAGGTTACAGAAACTATTGCAAATGCAATCTTTTTTCCTGTATATATAAGTAAGGTTTTAGTTACTAATTTGGTTGTTTTATGGCTGTTGTTAACAGTAATATGTTTTTTTATAGACAATACATTTCTAAGTATTGTGTATTGGTTTTTAGCTTTTATTATCTCTATTCCATCACTATTATTATTTTCAATTGTGAGACTATTTAGCACCATAAAAAATGATATAGATAAAGTGTTTAAAATAACTTTAGAAACTTCTAAACATGTTTATAAAGATGCAGGCTTAATAAAGCAACAGCGCCAAGAAAACCTACCATTAAAGGCTATGTTTTCAGATGTTTTTAAAGGAGTAGCCATGTATGTTATTAGGCCGTCTTTAAAAAAAGTACTAAAAAAACGTATTAGTTTTTTTGCTTTACCATTAACTTTTTTAATAGATCTTATTTTTAAAAAAACGATTATAAAATAGCCTCTAGACGTTGAGGTTAATTTAGATAATGAAGACCATATTGTGTTAAAAGATAATACCAAATTAGATAAAATAAATAAAGGCAGCGAAAAAACAACATCTGTTGCTTTTACTGTTGTTAAGTTTCCGTTTAGATTGGCTCTAGTAATTTATGGGTTAGTTAATTACATTTTAATTTACTCACTTTATTTGTTGTTTAGGTAATTGTTTAAGTTGCGTTTTTGTAAACGCTAATTTTAGATTTTAACACCAATAAATTGAGAGCGGTCAAAATGTGTTTAAATTATTACTATATTTCACTTTCTTTATTATTTTAACATAACTGTTTTATATTTTTAAAAAGATGTCCTTATCTAAATTTGATTCTTTTAGACAAAAATTAATGCCAAAGCTCACGCATGACATTGGTAAATCTCATTTTAAAAAAAAGGTAAAAGGAACAAAAAAAACCAAAATAACTAAGGTTTTAATTTGCCGTCCCAATCAAAGACTTGGTAATATGCTTTTAATCACGCCTTTACTTCAAGAATTAACAACAACTTTTCCGGATTGTACAATAGACCTTATTGTTAAAGGTGGAGTAGCTAAGCCTGTTTTCCAAGAATATAAAAATGTAAATGAGATAATTATATTACCAAGAAAACCTTTTAAAGAGTTGTTTAAATATTTAAAAATATTTTTTTCGGTTAAAATAAAAAAGTACGATTTGGTAGTAAGTGGAGATAAAAAATCATCATCTGGAAGAATTTTAACTTATTTGTCTAATGCTAAATATAAAGTTTTTGGCACACTAGAAAAAGAAGCAGAAGATAATGAAGAAGATTATTATCACATGGCTAAAAATAATGTGTATTTATTAAGATATTATTTACAGCAAATTGGTTATCCAATTAGTACAGTTGCTGTTCCTGTTCTAGATTTAAAACTTACTGAAAGTGAAATTTTAAATGGGAAAAACATTTTAGATAATTTGATCACTAATACATCTAAAAAAACAATTTTACTCTTTACGTTTGCTACAGGAAATAAATGTTATTCAAAAAAATGGTGGAGTTCTTTTTACGGAGCACTAACAGAAAAATTTGGAGAGACCTATAATTTTTTAGAAGTTTTACCTGTAGAAAATGTGTCTCAAATAGATTTTAAAGCAGGTTCTTATTATAGTAAAGACATTAGAGAAATTGCAGCAGTTATTGCAAATGCAGCGTTATTTATTGGAGGTGATGGAGGCGTTATGCATTTGGCAGCCGCTACAAAAACAACAACAATAGGTTTGTTTTCTGTAACTCCAACGCATAAATACACGCCTTATGGCAATAAAAATGGTTTTATAGACACTAAAACAGGTACAGTGGAAGATTATATGCTAACTATAGAAAGAAAGTTATAATACTAAATACCATAAATATTTATTCTTGTAAATGCAAGAGTCTTTTAATCATTCAACTTTAAAACAGCCATAAACGCTTGTTGAGGTATTTCTACATTACCAACTTGACGCATACGTTTTTTACCTTTTTTCTGTTTTTCTAAAAGTTTACGCTTACGCGAAATATCTCCACCATAACATTTTGCAGTTACATCTTTACGTACTGCTTTTACAGTTTCTCTAGCTATAATTTTAGCTCCAATTGCTGCTTGAATTGGGATATCGAATTGTTGACGCGGAATTAATTCCTTTAACTTCGCAGTCATTTTTTTACCAATATTATGTGCATTATCTGCATGAATTAATGCAGAAAGAGCATCGACAGGTTGAGAATTTAATAAGACATCTAAACGCACTAATTTTGATGCTTTCATTCCAATTGGTGAGTAATCAAAAGAAGCGTAGCCTTTAGAAACTGTTTTAAGTCTATCGTAAAAATCGAAAACAATTTCTGCTAAAGGCATTTCGAAAGTTAATTCAACACGAACAGGTGTTAAATAGGTTTGATGCGTAATCATACCACGTTTCTCTATACACAAACTCATAACGTTACCAACAAAATCCGACTTTGTAATTATTGTAGCCTTAATAAACGGTTCTTCAACACGATTAATCATTGTTGGATCTGGTAAATCACTTGGGTTGTTTACTATAAAAGGTGTTTCTGGATCTTTATTTGTGAAGGCGTAGTATGATACGTTTGGTACAGTAGTAATAACCGTCATATCAAACTCACGTTCTAAACGCTCTTGTATAATTTCCATGTGAAGCATTCCAAGGAAACCACAACGGAAACCAAAACCTAAAGCCGCAGAGCTTTCTGGTTGAAACACTAAAGAAGCATCGTTTAACTGAAGCTTTTCCATAGAGTTTCTAAGCTCTTCGTAATCTTCTGTGTCAACTGGATAAATACCAGCAAAAACCATTGGTTTTACATCTTCAAAACCATCTACAATATTTGTAGTTGGATTGGCAAAATCTGTAATAGTATCACCTACTTTTACTTCCTTAGCCGTTTTAATTCCTGTAATTAAATACCCAACATCACCAGCTTTTACACTTTTTTTAGCGACTTGAGTCAGTTTTAAAGTACCAACTTCGTCTGCAAAATAGTCGTTACCTGTAGCGACAAATTTAATTTTTTGTCCCTTTTTAATTTCACCATTAAAAACTCTAAAATAAGTTTCAATACCTCTAAAAGTATTATAAACCGAATCGAAAATTAAAGCTTGTAAAGGTGCTTCTGGATCTCCTTTTGGAGCAGGAACACGCTTAATAATAGCTTCTAAAATATTTTCTACACCAAAACCAGTTTTTCCGCTGGCATGAATAACTTCTTCTGCTTCACAACCTAAAAGATCTACAATATCATCTGTTACTTCTTCTGGGTTTGCACTAGGCAAATCGACTTTATTAAGCACTGGAATAATTTCTAAATCATTTTCAAGTGCTAAATATAAATTTGAAATCGTTTGAGCTTGAATACTTTGTGCAGCATCTACAATTAACAAAGCGCCTTCACAAGCTGCAATAGAACGAGACACTTCGTAAGAAAAATCTACATGACCAGGCGTATCTATTAAATTTAAAACATACTCTTGTCCTTCGTAAGTGTATTCCATTTGGATAGCATGCGACTTAATGGTAATACCACGTTCGCGTTCCAAATCCATACTATCTAAAAGTTGCGCTTGTTGTTCACGAGCAGTTACAGAGCCTGTAGCATCGAGTAAACGATCGGCAAGTGTACTTTTTCCGTGGTCAATATGTGCAATAATGCAAAAATTTCTAATGTGCTTCATAGTCTGTAGGCCCTAAATAATAAAGAGAGTGCAAATATAAGGCATTTATTGGCGGTTTTTTTAGTTTTTATTTAGAATACAAACAGCTAAAATTTACGGTTTTTACCGTAATAAAAACTAAAAAAAAGTTATTATCTTGCTTATTAGTTAATAATATACATGAAACACGTTTTATCCCTCATTATTTTTCTTTTTTCTTCGGAAATTATAGCACAGCAATTCACCATTTCTGGTGTCATTGTAGATGAGCAGAATAATGCTATTCCTTATGCAAATGTACTTCTTTTTGACAATGAAGAAACCATAATTACAGGTACAACCTCCTTAGAAAACGGAAGCTTTAGTTTTGATAATTTTGAAACAAATACTTATACTTTAAAAGTTTCTTATATTGGATTTGAAGCTTTTACTGAAACATTTCAGCTTTCATCTAATAAAACATTTAAAGCTATTGTTTTAAAAGAGAACTCTCAAACTCTTGGCGAAGTCACAATAACAGCAACCAAACCAACCCTAAAAAAACAAGCAGACCGTTTGGTTTTTAATGTTGCAAATTCAGCTTTAAGTGAAGGTAATATTTTAGAAGTATTAAAAAGCACACCTGGTGTTTTAATTCTTGGTGATGCCATTACAGTAAAAAATAGTACGCCATCGGTTTATATAAATGATAAAAAAGTAAACCTTTCTGCTGGAGAAATCACTCAACTTTTAGAAAACTCTCCTGCAAACACCATAAAAAAAGTTGAAGTTATTACCAATCCACCAGCAAAATATGATGCAGAAAGTGGTACGGTTTTAAACATTGTAATGAGTAGAAATTTAATTACTGGTTATCGTGGAAATGTTTTTAGTAACTATACACAAGGTGTTTTTCCTAGATATAATACAGGTATTAATCAGTTTTATAAAACGAAAAAAATTAATTTGAATTTAAATTACAGTTTTACAAAAAGTAAAATTAATAGAGAGAACTATGATCGTGTTAATTATTTAGACAACTCTGGTAATTTAAACCAAAGATGGCAAACTATTAACGACCGTAACACGACTTCTAATACACATAATGTTAACTTAAATTTTGATTATTTTATAGATGATAGTAGTACCTTAAGTTTTTCATCTAACGCTTTATTAGTTCCAGATTTCGATTATAGAATTAATGGTAAAACTTTAGTTACAGACAACTCAAACCAGGAACTTTTTAATTTTAACTCTCTAAATCATTCTCAAGACGATAAAAACAATATTGGTTTCGATTTAGATTTTGTACACAAATTTAAAAACAAAGGAAAATTAGCAACTAATATACACTACACAAATTACGATTACCAAAGAAACCAAAGTGTAAATAGTGATTATTTTTTACCTAATAGTGTTAATAATTTTAGTACAGCTTTTTTAACAGACAGCAATCAAGATACAGAAATTTTTACTTCGCAATTAGACTATACTTTACCTTTAAATGAAAGCTCTGACCTTGCCTTGGGTTTAAAAACATCTATTATTGAGACTAGTAGTAATATTTCACAATTTGATGTTAACCAAAACACAGGAGCCTTAGATTTTAATACTGCTAACTCTAATGCTTACGACTACAACGAAGACATTTTTGCAGCTTATGCAAGTTATAATAAATCTTGGGATAAGTGGAGTTTTACAGGCGGATTAAGAGTAGAGCAAACTAATGTGGATGGTCTATCTGTGGCAGATAATATTATAAACACTCAAGATTATTTTGAGGTATTCCCAACGTTAAACCTAAGTCATCAACTATCAGAAAACACAAGTATTTATACTAATTATAAGCGCAGTATTTCTAGACCTAGTTATCAATTATTAAACCCGTTTAATTTCTTTTTAAACGATAACACAGTGGTTACTGGAAACCCACTTTTACTACCAACATTTACAAATAAGTATTTATTAGGGACAGGATTGTACGATTTTTTAACCGTAGAGATATTCTATAAAGCAAATACCGATGCTATTTACGAAGTACCTATTCAAGATAATAACACCAACATTATTGCGTTTACTCCAACAAATATTAATACCTCTAACGAATACGGATTAGATATTGAGTTTTATTATAATTTATCAAACAGGTGGTTTCTATATTTAGCAAATTCTTTATCAAATACAGATGAAACTTTAATAGTAGATAATACAGAAATTAACTTAGGTAGATGGTATAATTATTCTATTTTTAGTACTGATTATTCGTTTTTAAAAGACAATAGTTTGTCTGTAAATCTAGCAATGACTAGAGTTGGAAAAAATATTAATGGTTTACAAACCTTTGAAGCGGTTTTGTTTTCAGATTTATCAATAAAAAAGACACTACTTAATAAAAAAGCAACAGTTTCATTAGCGGTTTCAGATATTTTTAACCAACAAGATTATGGTATTACTAATAGGTATAACCTTCAAGACAGTTTTAGTTTTACAGACCAAGACAAACGTTACATAAAACTAGGTTTTAGTTACAAGTTTGGTAATACTACCTTAGAGACTAATGAGAGAACAAAGGAACTAAAAGAACGTGATCGTTTGGAGAAGTAATAAAATCGCGTCACCTCGAGTGATTTGTGAAGCATGAGCAAATTGTATCGAGAAGCGTTTAAAAACCTATATAATATTCCTTTTTATAATCAATTCTTAATCCACCCACTCAGCAATAAACAAATTAGTATCTCGTCCACCACCATTATTTCTATTAGATGAAAAAGCAAGCTTTTTACCATCGTTAGAAAACACAGGAAAAGCATCAAAAGTTTCACCATGCGTTACACGCTCAAGATTTTTACCATCAATATCTATTAAGTATAAATTAAACGGAAAACCACGCTCAGCCTCAAAGTTAGAAGAGAATAATATTTTCTTTCCAGAAGGATGAAAAAACGGACTCCAATTAGCATTTCCTAAATCGGTTAATTGGCGCAAATCGCTACCATCTGCATTGCAAATGTATAGTTCCATATCTGTTGGTTCAACTAATCCTTCAGCTAATAAATCTTTATACTCTTTAATTTCTTTTTCCGTTTTTGGTCTCGAAGAACGAAAGATAATTTTAGTTCCATCTGGAGAGAAAAACGCACCACCATCGTAACCTAACTCATCTGTAATTTGCTTAACATCACTACCATCAAGATTCATGGTGTATAATTCTAAATCACCACTTCTGGTAGAAGTAAACACAATTTTATCACCTATTGGAGATACGGTTGGCTCAGCATCGTAACCTTTTTCGTTTGTTAATTGGTTTACAATATTTCCTTCTAAATCTGCAACAAAAATATCGAACGTATCATAAACTGGCCAAATATACTTTCCGTTTTTACGCAAAGGCGTATCAGGACAATTTTCGTCTGCTAAATGTGTAGAAGCATAAATAATATGTTTGTTATCTGGCATAAAGTAAGAACATGTTGTACGTCCTTTTCCTGTGCTTACCATTGGTGGCACTGTACCATTAAAAGTCTCGTCTGCATTCATTAAAAACATCTGGTCGCAGCTAACATTCCATTTTT
>NZ_JALZVX010000006.1 GCF_023299985.1 Lacinutrix sp.
TGCTAACGGTATTGTGTATGGGAAGTCGCGTTTGTTATATCCTTAGATTTTCCGCAGGAAAATCATAATAAAAAGAAGCAACTCACTATGTTTCATAGCACTAATTTAAGCGATTTTTTCATACACGGTGTTAGCAAACGTTTTCATTTTCGCTTTCTAATTTCATCGATTAATTTCCGAATATCTTGTTTGGCATTTGCAATAAATATAATGTCTTCTTTTGTTCCTCCATACAGCTCAATATCTTTTCCTCGGTCAGCATTTTTATAATCGTCACTATTATTTACGTTCGTCATTATAAAATCCGAACCTGATTCGTGAGTGATTCCCTCAACCATTGGAATCCACTTTCCTTTTGTTGAGTTCTTCAATCTTTTTTCTATTTCATTCAATTCGGATTCAGTCACTTTTAATTCATTTATGATTTTAAATATCTATTCTTCTTCGTCAATTAAAGGATAACTATAAATTGATATTACTTCATTGTCAATTTCCGCTTGGTCAAAATACTTTGAATGAGAATCGTCAGTATCGTTTTCATAAAACTCTCTAGTAATAAATTCCAAATTATCTAACGAAATTATATTCCAGCCAGATTCATCAATCATTTTTTCCGCGACATTTTTTGCTTGTTCAATATCAGAATAATTTATCCAACAATTTATATAAGCCCCAGCAGCATCATTGTCAAGTTTCGGTACTTTTTTCGGTTTAGCTGTGTATTGTATATAAATCATATAATTTACTTACTGCGTTTTTTCAATGTTTGCTAACGGTATTGTGTATGGAAAGTCGCGTTTCTTGTATCCTTAGATTTTCCGCAGGAAAATCATAATAAAAATAGGCAACAGACTTTGTTTTAAGCCTTATTTAAGCGATTTTATATACACGGTGTTGTGCACAGGTTTTTATTCATATTGTTTTCGAAAGTAGGTTTTATATTTATCACTTTTTACTTCTCTTATTTTTTCAACTTTTCCTTCTTCTGTAATTCGGTAAATCTTATTCCTTTTCCAAAACATTTTTTCAGGTGGTTTAAGTCTATTCTGACCTCCACTTGAAAGCAAGTAGCTTAAATGTTCTATTTTTTCTATTCGGTTTGATTCTCGGTCAGACGAAATAACCAAAGAATCACGAATTATTTTACTTTCTGAATCACGAATTTGCAGAGTGTCCATTACAAATTCAGTTGTCAGATATATTGTGTCTTTTTTTACTTTCCATTTTCCAATTGTCCAGCTCGATGCAAGGTCAAATTTGTAATTATGAACAAAAGTTGAGTCCGATTTCAATTCAATACTTTCCGAAAATCGGTCATTATAAATTCCGACATATTTGTCTTGTCCAAAAGTCAAACTGGATATCAGTAAAATCAGGATTAATTCGGTTAGTCTCATTTTTGGTCAACTTGTGCACAACGGTCTTGTATATGGGCAGTGTGGGCGAGAATGGCTGTTGCCATTCGGTTGAGCCACAAGCCGATTTTTACAAATTCCGCTTTTTATTTTTTGTTTGTATCAAAAGTCGGATTTGTAAAATTCGGCGACTTCCAAATATACCCAAACTTTTGGTTAAGCGACAACTCCCGCATTGCCTATATACGTTGTTGCCACACGTTTTTTATTCAGTTGCATTCCTCATTATTTGTTCCGCCAAATTGAGTAAAAAATCAGTCGTCCAATTTTTATTATAACCAAAGGCTTTATCGGTATCTTTTGGAACTCCTAATTCGGCTAAAATTCCCGGAATAATACTCCGAACTTTTTCTGCAACTTTTATTCCGTCAACATAATAAAATTCTGTCACTTTTTTTGCGTCATATTTTTTAAATCCGTCACTAATCTCCGTAAACCTTATTAGTTGTAGAGTTCCTTTTTCAAAATAATATTCCGTTTGCAGTTTCAGTTTGCTACTAGGAAATTTACTTTCCGCTTGTATTTTGTTTTTATATCGTTTTGTTTTAACAAGAATACTGTCTAAATCAAATTTGTTTTTAGAAATCATTTTCTCTAAATCGTTGTCCGCATAGTACGATTTTAATTCAATATTTCGCAAAGACAGACTATCCGCTTGGGAAAATCCAACCGTAATGTTTAATGATAGTAATATGAAGATTATTGTTATTCTCAATTTTTTCTCAAATGTGTGGCAACGGTCTAGTATAAGAAAAGTAGGGCAGTTGTAAGCGATACTTTTCGGATTAAACTAAAGCCGAATTTTTATATTTTGTTAATTATCTTTTCTCTTTTTAATTATACCAAATTTAAAAATTTGGCGACTTCGAAAATACTCCCAAGTCATTGAATTAAGCAACTAATTGCCCTATTATTTTTATACGGTGTTGCCCATAGTTATTTTCCGCTCTGCATTTCAAGTATTGATTTTTTTCGTTCACGTTTAATTTTGCGCAATTCTTTTTTCGAGCTGTAATTCAGCATTGGTGTCCAATCAATTCGGTCATCACTTGCTAACCATTCATTATATTTTTCTCTGAATTCAGGCATTCCTTGGGCTACGATTGCAGGAAGATAATATTCGACCAAATTTGGGTTTTTATCGCAAAAAGTCAGAATACAGTTTTGCATTCCAGTTAATGTAAAATAGGGCATACCCTCAATTCGGTCAGCCAATATTATTGCGAGTTCACCTTTTTTTAGAATTCGTTCGTGACATTCCGACTTTATTTTTGTCAGAGTTTGGTCAGTAAAAAATTCCGCAAGAGTTGGTAAAATCCGCCAACCATATTTAATTAGTTTTTCAGCTTGTTCTGTTTTCGTTATTTCTTTAGAGTTCTCAATTTTAGAAATTCCGTCCAAAAGATTTTCAATTTCAGATTTCGATTGTGAAAAACCAAAATTTGATATTAAAATTCCAATTATTAATGTCAGACGGATTTTTTTCATAATTATGGGCAACTAGTGTATATAAGTACTTTATTAAAAAGTAACGTTTATAGTACTCAAAGATAAGTATATAAGTACTTTTTTGCTAATTTAGCACAATGATCAATATGTAGCGTATATGAGTACTTTTGATGAATTTGCAACGCTTTTAAAAATAAAAAGATATGCACCTAATACAATCCAGACCTATATAGGGCTTTTAGTAAGTTTTCAGAAATACCTGGGTGATAGTTTACCACTACATAGACTAGAGCAACATCACTTAAAACAAAAAGTAATACAGCTAATCCAGGATAGAAACTATGCGTATGCAACGCAAAAGCAGTTAACCAGTGCTATAAAATTGTATTTGGAGTTAGCGCATTATAAGTACGTTTCTTTTGATCGTATCGCTCCTAGAAAACCACAACGCATCTTACCAGATATCCTATCACAACAAGAAGTAAATAGGATGTTTGAGCGCACTCAAAACCTTAAGCATCGAGCCATGCTCATGACCACATATGCATTAGGTTTGCGTAGTGGCGAGCTTACAGCATTGCATATTGTTAATCTGGATGGAGATCGTAATATGATATTTATAAAAGCTGCAAAGGGTAAGAAAGACCGTAATTTGCCCTTTCCAGATAAGCTTAAAAAAACACTCCGTTTGTATTATAAAGAATATAAGCCTACCAACTATTTGTTTGAAGGGCGCCATGGCAAGCAATACACAACAACGAGTTTGCGCAAAGTGTTTAGTACAGCTGTGCAAAGAGCAGGAATTACTAAAAAAGTGAGCTTACATAGTTTGAGACACGCCTATGCTACCCACTTACTGGAAGCCGGTACAGATATAAGAGTAATTCAAAAAATGTTAGGGCATAACTCCATTAAAACTACGATGCTGTATACACATGTTGCACAAACCGAAATGAATAATGTACCAAGCCCACTCGATTTTCTATAAGAAGCCTGCAACGGCAAGCTGTATATGACCGGCTTGACGGAGCCTCAATAGCCGTTATTACTGTGCCTCATTACAATAGCGAAGTTGTATTATTTTTACAAACGCCC
>NZ_JALZVX010000007.1 GCF_023299985.1 Lacinutrix sp.
AATTACACCTTAGACATTGAAAAAGTTGGAGATTACACCATTGTTTTTCAATATTTAGGCTTTAAAACGCTTAAAAAAAATATTTCGATTAAGTCGCTTCCATACGTTCTAGATGCTAAACTCCTAGAGGAAAATATTTCTTTAAGTGAAGTCGTTATAAACTCTGAAGAAAACCCTGCTAACCAAATTATTAGAAATACTATTGCGAAACGAAAAGAAGTCTTAGAAAAATTAAGTGAATACAAAGCTAATTTTTATTCTCGCGGACTTATAAAAATTGTAGATGCTCCAGAAAAAGTATTAGGTCAAGAAGTTGGAGATCTTGATGGTGCATTAGATTCTACACGAACTGGAATTATATATTTATCGGAAACAATTTCTAAAATTGAATACCAAAAACCACGACGCTTAAAAGAAAAAATATTAGCATCTAAGGTAAGTGGTGATGCAAGTGGTT
Source organism: Lacinutrix sp. (assembly GCF_023299985.1). Classification (GTDB taxonomy): domain Bacteria; phylum Bacteroidota; class Bacteroidia; order Flavobacteriales; family Flavobacteriaceae; genus Lacinutrix. The sequence continues at coordinate 458 of NZ_JALZVX010000007.1, forward strand.
TTAGTTTTAATAATGCTACAGATGTAAACTACAATTTTTACAACAACACCTTCGACCTTGGAAACACTACAATTTCTCCAATAGCAGATTATGCATTCAATTACTATAAATATAAGTTAGAAGGTGTTTTTTATGATGACAATAATAACCTCATCAATAAAATACTAATTACACCAAAACGAGATAACGATGCAGCTTTTTCAGGCTACATTTATATTGTAGAAGACCAATGGCTACTTTATGCTACAGATGTTACCATTACTGGAAAACGCACAGGCATTCTTCCTATAGATTTACTAACTTTAAAACAAACATTCTCTTATTCTGAAACCGATAATATTTGGGCATTAATAACACAGACATTAGATTTTAAATATGGCTTTTTTGGTTTTAAAGGCGAAGGAAAATTTACTGCTGTTTATAGTGACTACGATTTTACACCAGAATTTGGCGCTAAAAACTTTACACGAGAAATTCTTTCTTTTGAAGAAAATTCGAATAAAAAAGATTCTACTTTTTGGGATGCAAAACGTCCTGTTCCTCTTACCAAAGAGGAAACTACAGATTATGTAAAAAAAGACAGCATACAATTGGTTAGAAAATCTAAACCATACTTAGACTCTATAGACACAAAAAAAAATGCTTTTAAATTAGGCGATATTTTAGGTGGTTATAGCTACCAAAATTCCCATAAAAACTACCGTTTTAGTATAGATTCTCCTTTAGAAAAAATCACTTTTAATACTGTGCAAGGTTGGAACGGAACTCTAGGTATGCGCTACTCTAAGCAAATAGACGATTTTAAAAGATACTTTAATGTCTCTGGAAACATAAACTATGGTGAGGCAGATAATCGCTTGCGTGGCACAATTACCACTCGTTTTAAATTTAATAATATTAACGATCGCTTTATTTCACTTTCTGGTGGTGTAAAAACAGAACAGTTTAACAGTGCTAACCCAATTTCTAATGTAGAAAATATGGTGAGCTCTTTATTTTTTGAGGATAACTATATCAAGCTTTACAACAAAAGTTTTGTGCAAGGTCAATACTTTCAAGAACTGTTTAATGGCGTTAGATTAAATTCTGTTTTAGGCTTCGAACGCAGAAAAGCATTATTTAATAATAGCGATTATGTAACCATTAATGAAGATAGAGATAGTTACACAAGCAACAACCCGTTAAACGAAACAGACTTTACCTCTCGTCCTTTTAACACACATAATATTGCAAAGCTTAATGTAAATGCTACTATTAATTTTGCTCAAGATTATTTAAGCTATCCAGATGGAAAATATAATATACCCAACAGCAAATATCCAACACTATCTGTAGGCTACGAAAAAGGTTTTGCTGCAACAAACTCTAACTATAATTTCGACCAGTTTAAAGCAAGATTAAGACAACGCATTCGCCTTGGAAACAAAGGTGAATTTGAATATAATGCGCAAGCTGGTATTTTTAAAAATGCAGATAACATTGCTTTTATGGATTACCATCACTTTAATGGCAACCAAACCAATGTAAAGCTTGATGGCTCATATTTAAATTCGTTTAAAAACTTGCCATATTACGCTCTAAGCACAAATAACAATTATGCAGAGTTACATACTGAATATCGTTTTAACGGTTACATATTAAATAAAATTCCGTTATTAAATAAGCTTAATTTTAATCTTATTTTAGGAGTAAATGCAGCATTTACACAAGACAATAAAACGTATTCAGAATATTCTATTGGTGTCGATAATATTGGTTTTGGCAAATTTAGATTTTTACGTGTAGATTATGTACGCTCATACCAAAGTAGCTTTGCAAATGATGCTGTACTATTTGGGATTAGTTTCTAACACATATACTTGAGAAAGCAGGAATCTTATGCTATAAAATTCTAAACTTGACTTTGTAAAAAATAAACACTAGCTTCGTTTAACGTCTGATAAAAAACATTAAAACGATTTTTTATCAACGAAACATTACCCATAATTAAAACAGACACTTCTAAAATAAAAGATTTGAAAACAATATTACCTACATTTCTTTTTTTGTTTATCACAAATCTTTCATTTGGTCAAGAAAATGGGTGTGATTGTATAGTGAGTTTAACAGAAACAACTCAAATTATTAAAAAGTCAACAAGTTATAAATCACAGGTTAAGAAATTAAAAAGAGAAGAAGAATTTAAAAATTGGGAAAATAAAATTAAAAAAGAAATAAAAAATGATAGTTTGAGTACTTATTTCTGTTCAGGTTATATTCAAAAATACATTTCCTTCATAAAAGACAAACACAACCAAATTTATTCTACTAGCAAAGATATTAAATCAATTATTCCTTCTTATTCAAATACATTTGAACAAGTAATTAATTCAGAAGACAGTATTTCTGGAATTTATTATCAAGGCAAAGAAAGTATTTTAATTCAGAAATCGTCAGATAACTTGTGGTTTGGTATTTTATTAGAATCAAATTCCAAAGATTGGAAAAAGGGAATGATTAGACTACGAATAAGTAGAGATGTTAATAATTCGTTTGAGATATTTGAATTTTATAAGAATGGATTTCTGTACTACCAAAATGGTATCAATATTACGAATGGTAGAATTCATTCTACTTTTTGGAATAAAAATAATAAGTATTTTTTCAATAAAAATCATAAACAGAACTTCAAATTTGAAAAACTTAACTCAACGATTAATTACATTAGTATAAAATCATTAAAACGTTCGAAAGAATTAATTAAAGAAGCTGATGAATTTTATCAAAATATAAAAACTAAATTAGATAATAAAAATTTAATTATTGACTTAAGAAATAATGAAGGTGGCTCAACTGAACAAATTAAACCACTCATTAAAATAATTACAAAAAACAAAAGTATTAATAAAATCTATGTGTTAGTAAATTTCAAAACTGGCAGTGCAGCTGAGTTAGGTGCATATTTGTTAAATAAAGATTCAAGAACAATCTTGACTGGGGAAAATAGTCGCGGTCAATTAACATATGGTTGGGGAAACGGTTCGATTTCTGGAAATTTGAACTGCCAAGAAATTCAATATGATTTATCAAGAAATGTAACAAATAGAAAGCTATTGCAATTTGAGAATATTGGTTTATCACCTGAAATAAAGTTAACAAATCAATCAAATTGGATAGACCAAATTATAGAACTTGAAAATAAAAAATAACTATGGGCAACACCGTATAAAATTAACTGCTAGTTCTAGCCTACTTACAAAAGTCCTCGCGGTCTTTCTATCTGTGATTTATTTGCTAACTTTAGTGATTAAAACACGCAACTAATCTTATATAACAACGTTAAACGAATCTCTGACCCGTCCTGAAATATGTATACACTAAAACAAATGTATATGTATAAAAATGATGGATATGTAAGACGATATAGCGAAAGCTTTAAACTTAAAGTCCT
>NZ_JALZVX010000008.1 GCF_023299985.1 Lacinutrix sp.
TTATCTGCCATTTGTTCTGCAAAAATAGTAAATTTATCTTCCTTAATACCTACTAAGGTATGAAACTGCTATGTTCTAACTTTTTAAAAAATCACACCATTTTAAGTACTCACCTTTGGCAAGTGCATTAGGAATGGAATACTTCGTCTACGCTCAGTAAAAGCTTATTGTTTAAACTCCTTTTTTGCGAAAAAATATTTAGTGATTATAGTCAATTCTTTAGGTAATGCCTAAATAATAAAATTCTTATTTAAAACTAAAAAAGCCTTATCTATAATTGATAAGGCTCTTTTAGTTTTGTTTAAGTATTAAAAAGTATGGATTAGATAATTAACATAGCGTCTCCATAACTATAGAACTTATACTTTTCTTTAACCGCTTCGTCATAGGCACGTTTAACAAAGTCGTGTCCTGCAAATGCAGAAGTCATCATCATTAATGTAGATTTTGGTGTATGAAAATTAGTAATCATAGCGTTTGCTATACTAAAATCGTAAGGTGGGAAAATAAATTTATTTGTCCAACCATCTATTTCGTTTAAAGTATGGCTAGAAGACACTGCGCTTTCTACAGCTCTCATTGCAGTTGTACCTACAGCACAAATACGACGTCTCGCTTTTAGTGCAGTATTTATTTGTTCTACTGTTTTTGGTCCTATTGTTACTTCTTCGCTATCCATTTTATGTTTAGATAAATCTTCTACCTCTACAGAGTTAAAAGTACCTAAGCCAACATGTAAAGTAACCTCAGCAAAATCGACACCTTTAATTTCTAAACGTTTTAATAAATGCTTAGAAAAATGCATTCCTGCTGTTGGTGCTGCTACTGCACCTTCATTTTTTGCAAAAATGGTTTGGTAACGATGCTCATCTTCTGGTTCTACATCTCTTTTAATGTATTTAGGCAATGGTGTTTCGCCTAGAGATGTTAATTTCTTACGGAATTCTGTGTAAGAGCCATCGTAAAGAAAACGTAATGTTCTACCTCTTGATGTTGTATTATCTATAACCTCAGCAACTAAACTTTCGTCATCGCCAAAGTATAATTTATTTCCTATTCTTATTTTACGTGCTGGATCTACTAAAACATCCCAAAGGCGTTGCTCTTCGTTTAACTCACGTAATAAAAACACTTCAATTCTTGCTCCTGTTTTTTCTTTGTTTCCAAATAAACGTGCAGGAAAAACCTTTGTATTATTAAGTATCATGACATCATCTTCGTCAAAATAATCAATAATATCTTTAAATTGCTTGTGCTCTATAGTTTGCTCTTTACGGTTTAAAACCATTAAACGAGACTCATCTCTATTTTCTGCTGGATATTCTGCCAATAACTCCTCTGGTAATTCAAAGTTAAAGTGAGATAATTTCATTTTCATGGGTATCGTGTTTTTAGTTTACAAAGTAGCAAAGATACAATCTCAAGGTAGGCGTTGTCAAGTAAAAGAGTGATTATTATTATTTAATTTTAATTCGTTTGAAAGCCTAGCTGTTTTAAATCGTCCCAAAATGTTGGATACGATTTTGAAACCACCTTATAATCTTCAATTTCAATAGGTGTTTTTAAAGCTAAAGGTGCAAATGCCATTGCCATTCTATGGTCGTTATAGGTTGAAACAACTACGTTTTCTATTATATTTTTTGAAGGCGAAAGATGAAGACTTTCGTTAGTGATTTTTACTTGACCACCCAATTTTTCTATCTCGGTTTTTAAAGCCTCTAATCTATCTGTTTCTTTAATTTTAAGTGTGTGTAATCCTGTTAAGTTAGATTCTAGACCCAAAGCAAATGCTGTAACTGAAATTGTTTGCGCTATATCTGGCGAATTTGCTAAGTCAAAATCAATAGTAGTTTTAGAATCTACTTTTGCTGTTTTTTTAATTAAAACAGTATTTTCTTTAAAAGTTGTGGCAACACCAAAGCTTTTGTAAATATTTGCTAATGCAGAGTCGCCTTGCAGGCTATTTTTTTTATAAGATGAAATACTAATTACAGTACCAATCTTAGCCAATGCAACAATACTATAAAAATAAGAAGCTGAAGACCAGTCTGACTCTACTGTAAGTGTTTTAGGCTTCATTTTTTCTTGAAGTGGTTTTACTGTAATTATATTATTTTTAAATTCTGTTTCTATATTTAATTGAGTTAATAAACTCAATGTCATGTTAATATAAGGCACAGATGTTATCTTACCTTTTAGAGTAAGTTCTAATCCGTTTTCTAATTTTGAAGCAATAAGCAATAAAGCCGAAATGTATTGACTACTTACATTAGCATCTAAAGACACTTTATGCTTTGTTAGTTGTTTCCCTTTTATTAAAAGTGGAGGAAAGCCTTCATTTTCTTTGTATGAAACATCTGCTCCTAACTGATTTAAGGCATCGACCAAAATTTTAATTGGTCGCTCTTTCATGCGCTTAGAGCCTGAAATTAGTTTTTCTCTTTTGTTTTGAATAGCGAAATAAGCGGTTAAAAAACGCATGGCTGTTCCAGCATGATGTATATCTATTTCTTGGGCTGAAGAAGCTAATGCCTTCGTCATTAATTGAGAATCATCACTATTAGACACATTCTCTATTTTAATTTCTGGATATAATGCTTGTAATAGCAGTAACCTGTTAGATTCGCTTTTAGAACCTGTAATTTGTATTGAAGATTCTTCTTTAATTGAAGATTTTTGGAGTTTTATATTCATGTGATTTTAAAAAACACTTCGACTGCGCTTAGTGTGACATTATAATTGACAACCTATTTAATTGCTTCTCGCTTTGCTTGAAGTCGTTTTATTTTAGTGTCATTTAATATTTTCAATTCTATGGATGGTATTCCTGACTTCGCAGGAATTTGTTACTTGAGCTTTTCGTTATTGTGATGCCTATCGTGATCACGTTTGGTTTTTATATCTAATTTTTTATCGAAAGCATCTTGTAAATCTATTCCTGTTTGGTTTGCTAAGCATAAAACCACAAACATAACATCTGCTAATTCTTCGCCTAAATCTTTGTTTTTATCGCTTTCTTTTTCACTTTGTTCTCCATAGCGTCTTGCAATAATTCTGGCAACTTCTCCTACTTCTTCTGTAAGCTGTGCCATATTGGTAAGCTCATTAAAATAACGAACACCATGATTTTTTATCCAATTATCTACTTCTTGTTGCGCGTTTTTAATATTCATTGGTTTTTCTTTTAAAGTGTAAAAATAATAAAACTATTAAGCAAGGCATACCTATATATTTTAATTCGCTTAAAATCACTTGGATTCCCCAATTTGAGAAGAACTTACTTATACCTATTGGAGATACTTGTATTACTTTCCACGGAAAGAAAAAACGTGTATTATTAAACGGTATTAAAAACCCAATGCCTTTCCCTCCTGTTGTTAAAGCATCCAGAATACCATGAGAAATTGTAGATAGAAAAAGGACTATAAAAAATAACTTTCTTTTCGTTTTTGTGAATATAAATGCTAAAATAGTAGCCCAAATAAGCGCAAATAAAATAGAATGTGTAAAACCACGATGTCCAAATGGATGTGCGTATGCAATTTTACCAAAGGTAACTACATCTAAATCTGGTATTAAAGCAGATGCAATAGCTAAGAATAGTAATACTTTACTAGTGTTCAATTTTGAAATCTTTGCTATTGTAAAACCTACTAATCCATGACCAAATATTGACGCCATTATTCTTTGTTTTTAGAATCTATAATAATAGTAACTGGTCCATCATTTAATAATTGCACTTTCATATCTGCACCAAAAACACCTGTTTGAACTGGTTTATTTAAAACAGATTCTAATATAGTATTGAAAGCGTTGTATAATGGTATAGCAATTTCTGGTCGTGCAGCTTTAATGTAGCTTGGTCTATTTCCTTTTTTTGTACTTGCCTGTAGTGTAAACTGGCTTACTACAATGGCATCTCCATTACTATCCAATAGTGAAGTATTCATTACTCCATTTTCATCATTAAAAACACGAAGGTTTGCTACTTTTTTTGTTAACCAAATAATATCTTCTTGAGTATCTTCTTGAACGATGCCTAGTAAGATTAAAAGTCCATGTTCAATTGAAGCTACTTTTTTGCCTTCAATTGTAACGCTTGCTCTACTTACTCTTTGTATAACTACTTTCATGATACTTTCCGCGAAAGCGGTTGTATTTTTATTTAAGGTTATTTTGATTTTTTCTCGTAAAGCTACAAAGTCGCTAAGCGTTAGTGAATACTGATAACTGAACACTGCTAAGTGTTTACTTTGGCTCCCAAATATCTGTTCTGTAATGCTGGTCGTCTCCTTCAATAATTTGAACATAACTCTTGTAGCGAGATGCTGCAATTTCGTCTTTCTCTAAGGCTTCTTTAACTGCGCATTTTGGTTCTTCTATATGCATACAGTTATTAAATTTACAGTCTTGACTTAATTTAAAAAACTCTGGAAAATAATCGCTTATTTCTTCCTTTTCCATATCTACAACTCCAAAACCTTTTATTCCTGGTGTATCTATAATTTTTGCATTAAAACTTAAATCGAACATCTCTGCAAAAGTAGTTGTGTGCTGCCCTTGAGAATGCTGTGTAGAAATAGACTTTGTTTTTAAGTCTAAGTTAGGCTCTATAGTATTTACTAAAGTAGATTTACCTACTCCAGAATGCCCAGCAAAGACACTTACCTTACCTTCCATTAAAGTTTTTATTTTATCTATATTTTCTTCAGTTTTTGCAGAAACACTAACACATTCGTAGCCAATATTTTTATATACGTGCTCTAAGTATTTAACCTCAAAAATAGTGTCCTCGTTATAAGTATCTATTTTATTAAAAACCAATACTGTTTTTATAGAATATGCTTGAGCTGTTACTAAAAAACGATCTATAAAACTGGTAAATGTTGGTGGATTGTCTATTGTAATTAATAAAAAAACCTGATCTATATTTGAAGCAATTATATGTGTTTGTTTAGAGAGGTTGACTGATTTTCTAACAATATAATTCTCGCGATCGTGAATTTTGTTTATTACACCTGTTTCTTTATCACTTTTAGTATCTAAATCAAAGCCCACATAATCTCCAACAGCAATTGGGTTGGTGCTTTTTATACCTTGAAGGCGAAACTTACCTTTAATTCGGCATTCGTAAGTGACACCAAGTTTTGTTTTAACTGTGTACCAACTTCCTGTAGATTTATATACTAGTCCTGTCATTACTTACAAAGATGCCACTATTAATTAATACTAAAAAATGATTAACTAATAATGGCATTAATAATAGTTTTAAAAACGCTTATCCTTTTATTACTTTCTCTTGATGATTAATAGATTCTTGATGCACTGCTTTAAAGAGTCTTAAAATAAACTCTTCACTCAAGCCTTTTTCATTGCCTTGAAGCACCATTTTACCTAAAATCTCGTTCCAACGTTTGCTTTGTAAAACAGCAACGTTTTTTTGTTTCTTAAGTTTACCAATACCATCTGCAACTAACATACGCTTAGCTAGTAAATCTATAAGTTGGTTATCCACAACATCTATTTGCGCTCTTAAGTTTGTTAGTTCTGTATTGTATTCTGCTTCAGGATCACTAACTTTTCTAATTTTTAAATCCACCATCATTTGTATTAATGCTTCAGGTGTAACTTGCTGCGCAGCATCACTCCAAGCGTTATCTGGATCTGTATGCGTTTCTATCATTAACCCATCAAAATTAAGATCTAATGCAGTTTGCGATACATCAAAAACCATATCACGTTTTCCTGTAATATGAGAAGGATCGTTAATTAATGGTAAATCTGGAAATCTATTTTGAAACTCGATAGCTATTTGCCATTCTGGAATATTTCTATATTTTGTTTTTTCGTAAGTAGAAAAACCTCTGTGTATAGCTCCTAAATTTTTAATTCCTGCAGTGTACAATCTTTCAATACCACCAAGCCATAATGCTAAATCTGGATTTACTGGATTTTTAACCAAAACAATCTTGTCTGTTCCTGCTAAAGCATCTGCTAATTCTTGCATAATAAATGGACTTACGGTTGAGCGTGCACCAATCCATAATAAATCGACATCATTTTCTATCGCTAATTTTACGTGTGCAGCATTAGCAACTTCAGTACACGTTCTCATCCCTGTTTCTGCCTTTACTTTTTTAAGCCAGTTTAAACCTAAAGCGCCAACACCTTCAAACATTCCTGGACGTGTACGTGGTTTCCAAATTCCTGCTCTAAAATAGCTTACATCTGTATCTTTTAACTCATGTGCAATTTTTAAAACTTGCGCTTCTGTCTCTGCACTACATGGTCCAGCGATTACTAATGGATGGTCTAACTTCATGTCGTCCAACCAGTTTCTCATTTCTTTTTTATTTTCCATAATATTTTTTCAAGAAAAGAGAGTCAAGACTTGTCTTCTTTTCTCTATTTTAAAATCTCTCTTCTATTCTCTTTTTCCTTTTTTAATCTTTAGCCTTTAATTTATTCCGTTTAATATCTGTTTTATATAATTTGTGTCTTTCATTTCATTAAAAACACCTTCAAAATCGTCGTTTTTCATCATGTTTTTAAACTTCGTGAGATTAGTAATATAATTTTCTAAAGTCTCTACAACATTGTCTTTATTTTGTCTAAAAATTGGAGTCCACATTGCTGGCGAACTTTTTGCTAAACGTACTGTACTCTCGAAACCAGAACCTGCCATATCAAAAATGTCACGTTCATTTTTCTCTTTTTCAATTACTGTTTTACCTAGCATAAAAGCACTAATATGAGATAAATGTGACATATAAGCTATATGTTTATCATGTGCTTCTGGATTCATGTAACGCATTTTCATGCCTATTTCTGCAAATAGATTCAATGCTTCTTCCTGAAGCTTAAATGCTGTTTTTTCAACCTCACAAATAATATTAGTTTTATGCTGAAACAAATCTAAAATAGCTGCTTTTGGTCCTGAAAATTCTGTTCCTGCAATTGGATGCATGGCTAAAAAATTACGTCGTTTAGGATGATTTTCTATTGCTTTACAAATGTCTAATTTGGTAGAACCAACATCTACAACCAAGCCAAAATCTGATATTTTATCTAACACTTTTGGTAATAATGCTACAGCAGCATCTACTGGAATAGACAGTACTACTAAATCTGCTTTATCTAAATCGTCAAACGTAGCCTTTGCATCTATAACCTTTAACTCTAATGCTTGAGTAATATGTTGTGTATTATTATCTATACCATAAATAGTTACATCTGGTCGCTTTTTTTTTATATCTAAAGCTAAACTTCCACCTATTAAACCTACTCCTATTATGTAAATATTATGTATCATACTCTTGCAATTGCCTCTATTATTTCTTCGGTTGTTGCGCATAATGAAAAACGCACATAACCTTCACCTTGACTTCCAAAAATTGTTCCTGGTGTAATAAAAAGATTATGCTCTGTTAATAGCTTATCTATAAATTCTTCAGATTTAAAATGAGACGGTAATTTTGCCCAAACAAACAATCCGCTTGCATCTTTATCGAACGCACAATTTAGTTTTGTTACTAATTCCCAAACCAATTTTCTACGTTGCTCGTAAACATTATTTAAACTTACAAACCACATTTTAGACGAGTTTAAAGCTTCTATTGCTCCTTTTTGAATGCCATAAAACATACCAGAATCCATATTACTTTTCACCTTTAAAACAGCGTTTAACAAATTATAATTACCTAATAACATACCTACTCTCCAGCCAGCCATATTAAATGTTTTACTTAATGAGTTTAATTCTAAACAATGGCTTTTTGAGCCTTCAATACTAAGAAGGCTCAATGGTTCGTTATTTAAAATAAAACTATATGGATTGTCATTAACCAATAAAATATCATGCTTTTTAGCAAAAGCAATTAACTTTTTAAAGATTTCTTTAGTCGCTTTAGCTCCTGTTGGCATGTGTGGATAATTTAACCACATAATCTTTACTTTACTTAAATCTTGTTCTTCAAGTTCATCAATATTTGGACACCAATTATTATTATCATCTAAGTTGTAAAAAATAGGTTCTGCTTGCAATAATTTAGTAACAGAAGTATATGTTGGGTAACCAGGATTTGGAATTAAAACCGCATCGCCTTCGTTTAAAAAAGCCATAGAAATATGCATAATACCTTCCTTGCTTCCCATAAGTGGCAACACTTCTGTTGTTGCACTAACACTTACATTAAAATGCTGTTTGTAGAAACCAGCAATGGCTTCTCGTAATTCTGGCAAACCTTGATAGCTTTGGTATTTGTGAGCATTAGAAGCCTTAAAACTTTCTGCAATTGCAGAAATTACTTTTCCTGGTGGTTGTAAATCTGGGCTACCAATACCTAAATTAATTATTGGTTTGCCTTGAGATTTAAGAAAATTAACTTCCTTTAATTTCTTAGAAAAGTAGTACTCTTCAACACTATGTAATCTATTTGCAACTTCCATTATCGTTTTGAGTTTTTATATTCTCCCAACACTTTAAAATGTGTTGCCATTATTTTAATAATTGCTTTTGCTTTTTCAAAATTCTCGTAATTATCGAAAGTCACATCGACAAAAAAGGCATATAACCAAGGTGTTTTAATTTTAGGAAGCGATTGTATTTTGGTTAAATTAAGCTTGCAATCGCTCATAACATTTAGCATTGCTGCTAAGCTTCCGCGTTTGTGATCGAGTTCGAATTTAATTGATGCTTTATTTATTTCAGCTTTCGCAATTTCAGAATGCTTTTGTTGCATTATTACAAAACGTGTTTCGTTGTGTTTAATGGTTTGGATGCTTTCGGCTAAAATATCAAGCTCAAATATTGAAGCTGCCAATTTACTAGCTATTGCTGCAATTCCTTTTAACTTTTTATCTTGGATACGCTTGGCAACATCTGCAGTATCTTTATCTTCCACCAGTTTAATATGTGGATGCTTTTTAAAAAAAGCCTTACACTGCAATAATGCCATTGGGTGTGAATACACTTCTTTAATATCTTCAATATTTTGATTTGACAAAGCCATTAAATTATGTTGAATATCTAAATAGTACTCACCATTAATTTGAAGGTTATGCGTATCTATCAATGCATAATTTGGAATAATAGAGCCTGCAATAGAATTCTCTAAAGCCATAATTGCTGCTTCAACTTTTCCAGAAAGCAAGGCGTCTACAGTAGCATCGAAAGACAAACATTCGTTTATGGCAACCTGTTCACCAAAGTAGTCTTGCGACACGATGTGGTGAAACGATCCTTTTATACCTTGTATGGCTACTGTTTTAATCAAAATTATTTTTCTTTAATGTAATCTCAACTTTCGTTGATATTTATTCAACTCACTCGTTTTTAACCACTTTAGCTTTAAAAACGAAAGTTTTATATATAAAAAAGTCCCGATAAATATCGAGACTTGGTTTAAATATATATTTGTAACAAATTACATATACGTAGTCTCGTTCTTTTCGCTAAAAAAGAAATAGGTCCAACTATAATATGTTTTTTGAATAGTATTCATCTTCTGTTTCCGCCTAGGCGTTTATTTAATTATAAAGCTAAAGTAAATAATTATTCTCCAAATAAAGATACTAAAGTATGAATTTTAGTGTTTTAAATGAAGATTTAAAGATTTCTACACAAAGTCTTGTTTAAATTACAGAATGTTTATTTTTGAAGAAAGAATAATAAGATGTCTATAAAAGTTAAAAATATAACTAAAATTTATGGTGAGCAGAAGGCACTTAACAACGTGTCTTTTGAAATTAAAAAACCAGAAATTGTTGGTTTTCTTGGACCAAATGGTGCTGGAAAATCTACAATGATGAAAATATTAACCACTTTTATTAGCCCAACCAAAGGTGAAGCTGCTGTAAATGGACATAATATTCTATCGCAGCCAAAACAAGTACAACAAAGTGTTGGTTATTTACCAGAGCACAATCCATTATACTTAGAACAGTACGTAAGAGAATATTTAACCTTTAATGCAGATGTTTACAAGGTTAGCAAATCTAGAATAGAAGAAGTAATAACACTTACTGGTTTAACTCCAGAAGCGCATAAAAAAATGAGTTCGCTATCTAAAGGCTATAGACAACGTGTTGGTTTAGCAAATGCGCTTTTACATAATCCAGACGTTTTAATTTTAGATGAGCCTACCACAGGCTTAGACCCAAATCAATTAGTAGAGATTAGAAACCTTATTAAATCTATTGGTAAAGAAAAAACTGTTTTTCTATCTACACACATTATGCAAGAAGTAGAAGCTATGTGTGATCGTGTTATAATAATTAACAAAGGAGAAATTGTTGCCAATAAAAAACTAACAGAACTGCGTGAAGGACAAGAGCAAACCGTTATTGTAGAATTCGATTATCGCGTTGAAGATGCCTTTTTATTAAAATTACCTCATGCTAAAAGCGTAAAGAATACGTTCGATTTTATTTATGAAATTGTCTTTTCTACAAAAGAAGATATGCGCGCTCATGTTTTTGATTTTGCTCATGATAATGAATTGAAAATTCTTCAGCTTAATCAAAAGAATGCTAGTTTGGAGAGTATGTTTAGGGAATTGACTGCTGAATAATTTAATTTATAATGTTCTGTTTTGTCCCAATCTATTTACGAAAATCACAGTGTATTCTCTATTCAGTTTTTATTTTCAAATTAAGTGCTTAACTAATCATAAACAAACACGTCATCTCATATTTGACAAGTTTAATTTAAAAAGGAATTTTAATAACAATAATTGGGATAATAATTATAGGAATAACTTATTTCGGAATTGAAATGTATGACTTTGCAAAAGGTGTAAAAAATGACATAAAAATTCCTGAAACAAAAAATATAAAGCTAACCGAAACAGAATATGAATTGGAAACGGAAAACAGAATAGACAAAAGTGTTTCTGGAATGTGGAGTAACTTTACCAAATCTAATCCCAAATTTAAAAACGAGGAAATACCACAATCTGATTTTTTTTCATAACAATAAAGAAGATGTAAATAGACTTGTAGAATTAACCGTAAATGGAAAAAAGAAAACTTCTTCAAGCTTGTATTCTTTATATAAACAATATAATGTTGACTTACCAAAAGTTGGAAACAAACAAATAATAACTAATTTTAACGGAAAAGCGAAAGCGATTATAGTAACTAAAAGTGTTGAGACCATTCCGTTTAATGAAATTTCCAAAAATTATGCTGAACTGGATATGGGAACTGATATTGAACCATTAAAAAAATGGAAAAAAGCTCATTGGAATTTTTTTGAAAATTTTATGAAAGAAAGCGGAAGAAAACCTACAGAATACATTCTTATTGTTTGCGAAAGATTTAAAACCATCTGGACTATAAAATACTGATAGTTAAAATAATTAAGACTGCTTGACAGGCTAAACTTCTGTCTTAATTAAATAAATTTAGAACAACTTAAGGAAATAAAAAAACTATTTATTCAAAAATTACACGACCATCAAACTGCTCTTGAATTTCTATAATTGGAGGTGTTGTTACAGAAATAACATCACCAGTACTTACTAGATTTGCCGTTAATGACAGCTGCGGATTTACAATAATATCATTAGTACCACGATGAAAAATAACTACATTATCTACAATTAGATTTCTACCTTCAAAACGTCCATCTCCAGAGGCATGATTAATTCTTAGATTAGTAGTAGCTCCAGAAATGTAGTTTGTTGTTGTGTTATTAATTACAACAGAAAGATTAGTTGTATTAACTTCTACATTAAAAATTCCATTGTTATAAAAATCTCCAGAATCATCCTCACTTTTTAAATCTAAATCTGGATAGTTTAAAATACCATTACTACGAACTGTAAGTTGGCTACTGTTTCTAATTTCGGTTAAATTTGGCGCGCTTACATATACTTTAGTTAAGCCATAATCTCGTGTAAGATTGCAATCATTATTATTCTTTAAAAGCAATCTACCATTTTCTACAGTAACAGAAATAGCATCCATTAGGTTTTCGCCAGTTTCAACTTTAACATTAAAACTTAAAGCATCTATTACTATTAATTCAATGTCTTTAAAGGCTGTCACCATAGTAAATGGCGCTACAGTAAATTCTTTTTCAATTAAATCACCAGCACTTTTAAAACAATCTGGTGCATTTTCACTATCGCAACTAGCAAAAAAAAGTACTGTAAATATGTATATTATTTTTTTCATTTTATAATCTTATTCCAATTCCTATTTCTACTGCTTCTGCTTTTGCTCCATGAGATTTTAATGTTAAAGCACCATACATTTTATTACCAAAATAACGTTTTAAACCTATTCTATTGTAAACGCGACCTTCAAAATCAAATGGATAATAAATATAATAACCCAACTGTGTAATTAATGATGTTTTATTAATAAATAACTCATGACCTACAAAAACACCTACACGCTTATAATCTTCATCTCCACTAACATTATCTAGTGGAAATGCAACTGAACTATAACGTATGTGCGTTTTTAAAAAATTCGAGAAAAACACATCTGTTCCAACTTGAATAGCGCTTTTTCTATTTAAACGCTTATCTGCATAGGCAGACGCAATATAAAAAACATATTGACCTGTATCAATAACATCGCTTTCATTAACACCTGTTCTAAAAGCTATGTTGTATTTTATATTTTCTTTAAAATATTTATCTTCAGTCGATGGTATGTATTCTGTTTCTTGTTTATTATCGAATCTGTAATTTACTCCAATATTAAAAACAACATTATTTATAGAACTATTAGGTGCTTTTATATTTGCGTTAGAATAATGGATTAATGATAATCCAGTTTGAAAGCCAAAACCTTTAAAAATATTTTCTTTTTTATAATTAAGCATTACATAAGTACTACTTAACAATCCTGTGCCAAAAGCGTTATTTCTAAAGTTTTCAACCTTATCGTAAGGATTTGTGTTATATGCTATTCCTTGACCAATTCTAAACATTAAATTACGCTTAAAAAAATAAAAATTATAATGTGCATAAACACCAAAATTATTACCTAAAGTCTCGTTTTTTGAATCTTGATAAATAAATGACGCACCATAATCTGGATAGTTAAATCTACTTTCCCAAGCATTTTTACCAAAAGTTTTTTTATTATAGCTTAAAATAATACCTGTTGGGTGACCAGTAATAAGATGTGAAATATCACTATTATGCTCTGCTATATTTCCATAAAAATAATTAGCATCTATTGTAAATGGATCATTTCCCTTTTCTTGAGCCAAAACACAAAGCGAAAAAAATAAAATATAAGTGGACAATAAATACTTCATCTAGCAATTTAATTAGAGCGTAAAAGTATGTAATTTAAAACGAACGCTTTAATGCTATTGAATAAATCCTGAGGCTACTGTATTATTAGAAATAGTATCTATTAAAATAAAAGACCCATTAGTTCTATGGTCTTTAAAAGCATCATAAAAAATAGGTCTATTTAACTTAAATGAAACTGTGGCAATATCATTCATTTGTAAGCTATCTACAGCTTCTTCAATTCCAGAATAATCTGGACGTATTTTGTGGTGTATTTTACTCACTTTTGCTAAAGCCTTATTAACGCCATGTTGTAGTACATATTTTTTATTTTCCGATAGTTCTTGAGAATCCATCCATGAAATAGTTGCTTTAAATTGCTTGTCGATGGCAGGTAACTCGTCGGTTTTTACAATCATATCGCCTCTACTAATATTTACATCATCTACTAATGTTATAACAATACTAGATCGTCTTGCTGCAACCTCAACCTCTTCATCGTAAAAATAAATATTCTTTATTTTAGATTTGGTTTGCGATGGCAAAACAACAACTTCATCTCCTTTTTTTAATTCTCCACCATAAACTTTCCCTGCATAACCTCTAAAATCATGGAAAGCTTCTGTTTTAGGTCTAATTACGTATTGTATGGGAAATCGCGGTATACCTGTATTTGATACAGCTTCAAAATCTAAATTTTCTAAATGCTCAAGTACAGATACTCCTTGGTACCAAGGCATTTTTTTTGATGAATTAACCACATTATCACCTTTTAAAGCACTCACCGGAATAAATGTAATATTTTGCTCTTTATAATCTCTTTTATTAATGAGAGTTTGAAAATCTGTCTTTATTTCATTGTAAAGTGTTTCTGAAAAATCAACCAAATCCATTTTATTAATCGCTACAATAACCTCTTTTACGCGCAATAAATTATTAATAAAAAAATGACGATTGGTTTGCTCTATAACACCTTTTCTGGCATCGATTAAAATAATGGCAGCTTGAGAAGTCGATGCTCCAGTAACCATATTTCTTGTATATTCTACATGACCTGGAGTATCGGCAATAATGTAGCTTTTTTTTTGTGTAGAAAAATAAATATGTGCAACATCTATAGTAATACCTTGCTCACGCTCTGCTACCAAACCATCTGTAGCTAAAGAAAAATCTAAATAATCGTATCCTTTTTTCTTACTTGTTTTTTCTATGGCCTCCAGCTTATCGCTGGTTAATGACTTTGTATCGTATAGTAAACGACCAATCAAGGTACTCTTACCATCGTCTACACTTCCTGCTGTTGCTATTTTTAAAACTTCCAAGATTATCTTTACCTTCCTAATAAGAAGGAGTTTTATTTAATTATTAATTTAAAGTACTTCCTAATGTTTCCATTGACTAAAACTTTACATTTAGTGATTAGAAATAACCTTGCTGCTTTCGCTTTTCCATCGCAGCTTCAGAGCGTTTATCATCTATTCTTGCACCACGTTCAGAAATTGTAGATTCTCTTATTTCCTTAACCACTTTTGTAATGGTAGCTGCACTAGACAAGACAGCAGCAGTACAACTCATATCTCCAATTGTTCTAAACCTTACTAATCTATTTTCCACAATCTCATCTTCATCTCTAAAAACAACAGCATCATCTGCAGACCATATTAATCCATCTCTTAAAAAAGTAGCTCTAGTATGTGCAAAATATATTGAAGGTATTTCAATGTGTTCTTTTTCTATGTAAGACCATACATCTAATTCTGTCCAGTTTGAAATAGGAAACACACGTACGTTTTGTCCTAGTTCTATTTGTCCGTTAAGCATATCAAACAATTCTGGACGTTGATTTTTCTCATCCCATTGTCCAAAATCGTCTCGAACAGAAAAAATACGTTCCTTAGCTCTTGCTTTTTCTTCATCACGTCTTGCACCTCCAATACAAGCATCGAACTTAAATTCTTCAATAGCATCTAAAAGTGTGGTGGTTTGTAATTGATTTCTGCTAGCATATCGTCCCGATTCTTCTTTTACCTTACCTTCATCTATAGAATCTTGCACATGACGTACAATTAATTTCAAGTCTAATTCCGCAACCAACTTATCTCTAAAAGCAATAGTTTCTGGAAAATTATGCCCAGTATCTATATGCATTAATGGAAATGGTATTTTTGCAGGATAAAATGCTTTTTGGGCTAAACGTACTAATGTAATAGAATCTTTTCCACCAGAAAACAATAGTACAGGTTTTTCAAATTGCGCTGCTACTTCTCTAAAAATATAAATAGCTTCGTTTTCTAATGGGTTTATATTCGCTGTTGACTTTATCATAAACTAAATTACTTTTAGGCGTGTAAGCCACACTCTCTATCTTCTAAAACTTTTGTTGGGTCAAAATATTTAAATTCGTTTGGAAGCTTATTTCTAATTAAATAAGCCTCTAAATCTTGATCTGTGAAATGATAAAAAGGACTTACTTTAATTATACCACTTACATCCTGAGACACAATGTCTATGCTGTCTCTAAACGCTGTTTGACCTTTACGTAAATTTGTAAACCATATATCTGGCTTGTGTTCTTGCATTGCGCGCTTAAACGGCTCTAGCTTTACTTGCTCTGTAAATATTTGGTGTTTTTGAGTATTAATTTCAGGAGTTCCTAAAACAATGTCACGATGTGCTGTAGTTTGTTTAGGCACGTATAACTTTATATTTAAGTTTAATTTAGCAATAACCTCTTCTGCATGTTTATAAGTGTTTGGCGTATTGTATCCTGTATCACACCATATTACTTTTATTCTACTATTTAAACTTGAAACCGCGTGTAAAATTGCCGCTTCATATGGTCTAAAATTAGTAGTCACCACTGGCTTTTTTGCAATACTTAGTGCCCAAGTAATAATTTCATTCGTGGTCTTACCATTTAATTCTTCATTTATTTTATTACAATCCATAGATCTCATTTTCCCCATTTAATTTTATTCCAAGCCCGTTCATGAAAAAAATATAGCAGCATTTTTGTTCCTAATTCTACACCTCCAATACTTAAAGCCATTGCTAGTGTTCCAGTAATTAAATAAGAAATTATAATGGTGTCTAACGTACCAATTATTCTCCAACTAATGGTTTTAAGAAGACTTCTACTTAATTTCTCATCTAAAGTTTCAGTCTCGCTATGTCGTTTCTTTGGACTTAATAAAGCATCTAATATCATTCCATTTATTTTATTAATCTTTAATCCCTATCGGAATAGTAGATTTAATTGCAAATGTATTATTTGAAATACTTGATTACAACTTTTTGTGATAATTTATGGATTTTTGTTAAATAAAATCGGCAAGTGTTTTATCATTTAGCACCTTTAACATGCTGTCTCTTACTTCTAACATGAGATTATGAACAGAACACGCTTTCTCATCAGGACAATCATGACATTTTTCATAAAAGTTAAGACTTACACATGGCACCAAAGCAATAGGACCCTCAAGTACACGCATAACCTCAACCATTACAATATTATTAGGATCTTTAAGCAAATAATAACCACCAGATTTTCCTTTTTTAGAACCTAACATACCGCTTTTTCTAAGCGTAAGCAGTATGCTTTCTAAGAATTTTTGAGAAATACTTTCACTTTTAGAAATAGTACTAATCTGCACAGGTATTCTATTTTCTTGCTTTGCTAAATAAGTTAGCGCTTTAATACCGTATTTTGTTTTTTTAGAAAGCATAACGCAAATGTACTTATAATTTAAACTTAAAAAACCTGACTAGCTATGGCTTTAACATTATCACTTTTTCCCATAGAATAATAATGTAACACAGGGATGCCAGCAGCTTTCAACTCTTTAGACTGTATA
>NZ_JALZVX010000009.1 GCF_023299985.1 Lacinutrix sp.
TATTATTCCTTTTGATGGGAAACATGTTGTTAATGTGGAGGTTGTTGGTGAATTGGTTTAGGTGTTGGTGGTTTTTTTGAAAAGGTTCGTTTAACGGTATTGTGTATGGAAAGTCGCGTTTATTATATCCTTAGATTTTCCACAGGAAAATCATAATAAAAATAGGTAACTCACTTTTTTTTAAGCCCTAATTTAAGCGATTTTATATACACGTTGTTGTGTGCAGGTTTTTAATTCAAGTTCAATTCATAAAATTCCTCAAGTAATGCTACTTCATATCCATAATGTCCCATAACAAAAAAGTCAGGTATGCCTTCATTTTTAATTTTTGCTTTTGATTCTATGTAGGTTTCCTTTATCAATTCTTTTTTGTCTTTTAGATAGTTTGATAAGTATTTTTCGGCAATTTTTTTATCATTGTGATATAAAAGATATTGAGTTGTCGTAGATGGTCTTCCTAAATCGAAATCTCCTTTTAATATATCTTTAGTAACTATCTCATTATTCTGTATTATCTCAAAATATTTAATCAAATCATTTTTGCAGGTTTCGGGAATTATTTTTAGTGCTAATTCATAATCATATTTATCTGCTAAATTCCAAATTGCGTTTCCTTTATCATTATCTATTAAGACTCCTAAATCTCTACCAATTATTGTTTCATTCCAATAATCTATCAATGGATTTGATTTTGTAAATTTTCTTAATCCTTTTGATGATACGCTGAATGAACTTTTTAATTCTATATATTGATTAGCCTTATTGTCAGGACTAGAAGAGAATTTTATTTCAAGACAATATTCTTTATTTTCACTAAACAATTTCAGTTTATGTTGGCTTGGATAATATGTAAAGCCAAACTGTGAAAGTTCGTTTCCTATCTTTTTACAAACCTCGGAATAAATTTCTCTTGGTTTTTCATTAGAAATTTCTGCTATGTGATTCGAAACTCTCTCTTTATTACTGAAAATATGCTCTTTTAAATCGGTTATGGTTTTAATCCACTTCATATGTCAGTTTTTTGTCAATTTCTTTGTTTTTGGCTTGCTCAACTTGCACACAACGTGTTAACTGATATGAAATCGTTTGAATGTTTTATATCAGACGTTAAACGAAGTTAGTCTAAAAAAATAACAAAGTCAAGTCTTAAAACATTATAATAAGCTACATATTTTACTTTTTTAAGTAATAGACCAAAAACTCAAAAATTGTTTGGTAATGATGTGAATATTATTCCTTTTAACGGGAAACATGTTGTTAATTTGGAGGTTGTTGGTGGATTGGTTTAGGTGTTGGTGGTTTTTTTGAAAAGGTTCGTTTAACGGCTGGGCTAAGCGTAGTGCGAAAGTAAGGAAACCTTTCGTTTCCTTCTGAGCACGAAGCTAAAGCTTATTGTTTAGTTTTATTTTTTCTTTTTCAAAGCTAAATCCATAAGATTTAGCGACTTTATAAATATACACAGACCTTTCGATTAAGCCCAAAACTCCGCATTACGTTTAGGCTTTGTTAGCCACAGTTTTTATTTGTCTGCTAATTAGCTTGTCAATTCGTCTTTTGTTTTCCTGTTGTAATAACGAAGGAAAGAAATTCATTAAAATATTCGGTATCATCATTGTTAGTCCGAATACAAAATTTTGATTAAAGCATTGATAAACTGCAAAAAATGACACAAATACAAATCCGATTAAGTGACTTATTTCTGAAAGAGTCATTTCGTGACGTATTTCGGTCAAATCTGTTTTTTTATTCTCCACCTTTATTTTTTGATTAAAGAATTTGAAGAAAGTATTTTTTACAATCCACTTGAAGTATTTAATTCCGATATTTTTATTTATGGTTTCACTTTTTATGAAACTAAAATTTGATATTTTTTTATAGTATTCAGTTTTAGCAAGAATAGTGTTAATTATCATTCCTACTATCCACGATATAAATGACATTGATATTCCAAATATAAATCCAGCTATTAAGTGTTTTGATATCATTTTTTTAAATTGTTGCTAACGTGTTACCTGATATGAAATCGTTTCAATGTTTTATAACAGACGTTAAACGAAGTTAGCCTAAAAAAATGATAAAGTCAAGTCTTAAAAACACTACACAAACTATCAATTCTACTTTTTTAAACAATAAACCAAATATTCAACAATTGTTTGGAAATGACGTAAATAGTATTCCTTTTGACGGGAAACATGTTGTTAATATGGAGATTATTGGTGGATTGGTTTAGGTGTTGGTGGTTTTTTAGCAAAGATTCGTTTAACGTCTCGGCTATGGTTAGTACGGGAATTAAAAGCGGTGAACTTTCGATTAAGTTCTTAGTCAAAGCTTTTTATTTTGTTTTATCTTTTTTGTTTTAAAGCCAAATCAAAAGATTTGGCGGACTTCGTAAATGTACCTAAATTTTTGGTTAAGTACCAAAACCCGTATTAATTATAGCCATTGTTGTGTGCAGTTTTTATTCCGCTATTCTTTTCTTCAAATCCATTCTTTCGTGTAATATTCTGGTTATCTCAACATAATTTTCGTTTACTGTTCTATAGAAAATGATATGTCGATTTGTCTTCATTCCGAGAAGTTGCTTAGATATCCCTTCGTAGCTTTTTCCTAAACTTTGATTTTCTGCAATTTCTTGACAATCAGAAATCAGTTCACCGTAATATTTGTCAGCTTGTTTTTCCGTCCAAATTTCAAATGTATAATCCCAAATCTTTGATAAATCCTCAACAGCTTTGTTTGTCAACTTATATTTAGCCATTCGAGTGCTTTTTCGCTTTTAGGGATTCAAGATGTTTTTTTGGTTCAAAATCGTGAGCTATTCCGCTTTCAATTCCTTCTTGAATAGCGTTTTTCAATGCAATCACTTTGCTTTCTTCTTCTTCCAAAAGTCTTAATCCTGCACGAATAACTTCGCTAACGTTTTTAAACCTTCCATCAGTTATGCTACTTTGAACGAATTGGTCAAAATAATTTCCGAGTGATATTGATGTGTTTTTGTTCATTTGAATAAAATTTGACTCAAATATACCAAAAATTGGTATAAAAACAGAATTTTTCTCAAATTGCACTACAACGTATTACCTGATATGAAATCGTTTCAATGTTTTATATCAGACGTTAAATGAAGTTAGCCTAAAAAAATGATAAAGTCAAGTCTTAAAAACATTATACAAACTATCAATTTTACTTTTTTAAACAATAAACCAAATATTAAACAATTGTTTGGAAATAATGTAAATAGTATTCCTTTTGACGGGAAACATGTTGTTAATATGGAGATTATTGGTGGATTAGTTTAGGTGTTGGTGGTTTTTTTGAAAAGGTTTGTTTAACGTGTTACCTGATATGAAATCGTTTCAATGTTTTATATCAGACGTTTAACGAAGTTAGCCTAAAAAAATAACAAAGTCAAGTCTTAAAAACATTATACAAACTATCAATTTTACTTTTTTAAGCTATTAATTCTATTTAAATAAATTTTAAATTTAAATTAGCTAAAATTTACATTTTCGTATGCGCAATACTTTAATAATAAACTTACTAATAGCATTCTTTACTATAACTGTTTCTACTGCTCAAGTTGCAACAAGTCCTGTTCCTAATTGGATAAACACTATAGACTACAGTTTAACTCCAGATATTAGTGCAGACGATATTACACAAGGTACCTCAACACTATTCTACGATTACCAAACGCATATCCCTAAGCAAGAAACCTATTCTAAATTTGTAACAAAAATTACAGATAATGTTGGTGTTCAAGATGCTTCCAGTATAAGTGTAGGTTACGATCCTAAATATCAAAAACTAACATTTCATGAAATTTATATTTTAAGAGACCAAGAGAAAATAGATAAATTACAACCAGAAAATTTTCAGGTTTTAAGACGTGAAACTAATGCCGAAAACAATTTATACGATGGCTCAATGTCTGCTGTACTTAATCTTACAGATGTTAGAACAGACGATATTGTAGCGTATAGCTATACAATTTTAGGTTTTAATCCAATCCATAAAGGTAAGTTTTCACACTCTTATTATTTTAATAATTACGAATCTATTGGGCAAATAAGTGTGACCTTGTTTTCTAAAAACGAGCTAAACTATAAGGCTTTTAACACCGATTTAAAACCAGAAATTAATACTAAAAATAATTTGACAACCTATTTTTGGAACAATAAAAACACCAAACGTATTGAATACGAAGACAATACGCCTAACTGGAAACTTGAAGGTGAAATTGTTTATGTAAGCGAATATAAAAGTTGGGAAGAGGTTATAAATTGGGGAATTGACACTTACACGCTTAACGAAAAACCTAACACTGCCTTAATTAAAACCATTAAAAATATAGAAAAATCTAACAAAACTGAAGGCGAAAAAATAAAAGCAGCTTTAGAGTTTGTACAAAACGAAATTAGGTATTTAGGTCTAGAAGATGGCATTGGTGCATACAAACCTTTTACACCAAATAAAGTATTAAATCAACGTTTTGGAGATTGTAAAGACAAGAGTTTAATGTTGTCTGTTATGCTAAAAGAAATGGGAATTAAAGCATATCCTATGTTAGTAAACACATCGCTTAAACACACCATTACAGAAATCTTGCCTTCTCCTGTTTTTTTCGATCACTGTGTTATTAAGGTTATAGATAAAGATGAACGCGAAATTTATTACGATCCTACAATTACTAATCAAGGCGGAACTTACGATAACGTCTATTTTCCAAATTATAAATATGGATTAGTTTTAAAGCCAAATACTAAAGCCTTTGACACCATATATACTGCTGCAGTAAATATGGTTGAAGTTCAAGACGAGTACTTTTTAGAAGCCGTTGGCAAAGGAGCAAAACTTAAAGTAACTACAATTTACCACGAAAATGAAGCAGATGGCATGCGTAACTATTTTAAAAATAATAGTATTAATTCTATTTCTAAAGAATATGAAAAATTCTATGCTAACTATTATTTTGATATTGCGTCTTTAAAAAATCCTGAGATTTCAGATAACGAAAAGGAGAACTTATTTACAGTAATTGAAGAATATAAAATTGATAGTTTATGGAGACCAATGGAAGATAAAAAAGGCTACATCGCTGCTTATTTTACACCAAGCACCTTACAAAGCATACTTTATGTTCCCAACAAAAAAGAAAGAAAAAACGAAATAGACTTATATTACCCAACCATTAAAGAGCATAAAATTAAAGTACATCTACCAGAAGCTTGGGATATTGAAAAAAGCGAACAGATTATTAGCTCTAAAGCTTTTTATTATACAGATGAAGTAAAATATAACAACCGTAAAAACATTTTAGATCTAAAATATTATTTAAAAATGCAGAACGATTATTTAGAAACTCAAGATTTAAGCACTTACATTAAAGATGCTAAAAAGGTTAATAATGCATTGGGTTATTCTATTTTTATTCCAGAAAGTGGAACCGATTTTGATGATTTAGATAGTATGGATAATTTAAAAGATGGATTAAGCACTCTACTAGAAATGTTAGTCTATGCTGCGTTAATTGTAAGCTTACTTTTTGCGCTTATTTATTTCTTATTTTATCGTGTAAAAAGAGATTAGTTTTCTTTTATATTATTGACATAAAATTAATTAACCAATTTATCAATAATATCTTTTACTGGAAGTATGGCCTTTGTGTGCTCAATACTTGGTCCTGCAACCCAGACGGTTTTATAAGTGGCTTTTTTTGCTGCATTTTCTGTGTCTTTCATACCTATTGAAAAACGAATCATCTTAACCCATTTTTTTAATTTCCTGTTTTTATTTAAAACAGATTCAATCCAAGATTCTTTAGTGCCTATTTTTTGAATGTATGGTGTATTAATTACTGTACATGGTGTGCCAGAAATACGTTGCGTCATCACAATATCCTTTGCACCATAATCTACGCATGCTTGCTTGTACTCGTCTGTAACTCCTGCTTCTATAGATGCTATAAATGGACTTCCAACGCTTACACCTTCAGCTCCATAACTTAGCATTTTATCTATATCTGCCTTACAACCTACTCCTCCTGCAGAAATTACTGGAATAGTTAAATTAATATTTAATAAGTGTGTTAATTCTTGAGGCGATAAATTACCTCTGTGTCCTCCAGCTTCACTGTTTACTGCAATAGCAGCATCTGCTCCTAGTAGTTCTACTTTTTTAGCAAAGTGTAAGTCTGTTACATCACAAAATACTTTAATACCTGCTTTATGGGCTTGTTTTATGGTTTCTTCTGGGCTTCCTAGAGACGTTATTATAAAATCGCAGCCTTCTTCGCAAATCACTTCTAATTGTCCTTTATATTTTAAGTTCGATTTATTTACTATTAAATTAAAACCAAACGATCCACCTTCTACTTTATTAGCTTTTAATGCTTTTAATGCAACGCGTAACTCATCAAGCGTTCTATAATTTAACGCAGGAATGCAACCAGCTATTCCACCTTTCATAGCTTCTGTTACCATAGTAACGTTAGAAACCAAGAACATAGGTGCTTTAATTATTGGGTGTTTTATATTTAAAAGTTCTGTGAGTTTGGTTTGCATAAGTGTTGTATCAATTTATGCAAATATAATAAATATTATGCACGCATAGTTTCTAAGTAATCTCTAAATCTAGGCATTAGACGTTTAAAGTAAGCTCTCAGCAAAATCTTTAACACTTTCGAGTGGGCTTTTAAAGTTGATAGTAAATTTCTCATCTAAAGTATCACCTGCAAAAGTACCTTTAAAGTGTACTTTTATAGAACCTCCATCTGCAGCACTTAATTTAGCTTCAAAATGTGCATATGTTATATTAACAACACTAGTTGGACCATTTTCTACAATCCATTTTGCAGCACCTAAAGTACCTACTCCAACTATTTTTGCACCTTCTAGAATACCTTTACCTGCTTCCATTAAACCATTTGCCGTTTCTTTAGAACCTATTAGTGCAACAATTCTTGGATCTGCATCTATTGGTGTTTTACTTCCTAAAGTATGCACTAATCCTACACTTTCTTCAGCGGCTATTAATGCTAAATTTGCAGCTTCTTTATAGCCTTGCTGTGCGGTTTTAGCAATTTCCTGAGTAGAAATTATTGCTGCTTGTTCTGTAAAATAAGGTGCGTGTAATAAAGAGAGTCCTGCTTTTTCTAAAATATTAGCATTAGCTATTTCTTTCTTTTTTCTTGCAATTCCAGCATGTGCAGCATTAATTTTTTTATTAATACTGTTTATGTTGTTTTCAATAGCATTAAAATGATTTTGCTTTTCATTTACAACAGCTTGTCGTGCATTTTTAATATTATCCAAATCTCTTTTACGTTCTGCTTTTACAGTATTGCGCATACTTGCTATGTTGCCATTTAATCTATTGACTTCTTTTTGAGCGTTAGTAATTTTATTTTGTGCTGTAGTAATATCTTCTTGCGTTTTTTTAGTTGCTTTATCTATTTCTTCAGACGCATGTTTAGTAATATAAGCCATAAAGTCTTCTTCCATAGTAGCTGCTACTCTAAAACTTCCACCATCTGTAACACGATTGCCACTTACTTCTAACTTTACTTGAAATGCATCGAAAATTTTTCCGTTAGCTTCTAGATCGAAACCTTTATCGTTTAAAAGCATGTACGCTTCGGTTGTTAAACCTAATAAGGTTGCAGATCCTGAAATTTCTACTTTAGAATCTGTACTAGCTTTTGCTATTATTCTAATCATAGGATCTTCCATACCTCTAGCTCCTTTCAACTCAAAGAAAGGAAGATGACTAATTTTCTTTATTCCTGCAGAAGCGTCAATACCATCAAAACCAACTTGAACATCTAAATTAGCTCCAGCGATATCTCCTATTGTAGCTGTGCCTTTTACTCTAAATCCAGGCTCAAAATCTTTACCAAGTAAATCTGTTAAAGGTCTTGCAGCTGCTGTGAGTCTGGCATTTTCCATATTTACATCTAAAATTGTATTTCTTATGTCTTGAGGAATTTTTTGAATGGTTTCTTTATCACAAAACTCTTCTAAAATAGCTTTTAGACTTACTTTATCAAATCCAGCATCAATGGCACTTTCTGATGGATTATTAGCATTTAAGTACACAAATAAATCGCCATTAAACTCTTTAATTCTTAGCTCTCCTTTTATTCCCATTTGTGGTAATGGAAAAGGTGTGGTTCTAAAACTTAAACCAAATTCTGCACCTAAATTACCAATGCTTAAAGCTTTAATATCAAAAGGAGCATTCCATGTACCATTCATTAATCCGTTAACAATAATAGCTTGATCTGTAAGGTCAATTTTCATATTGGCTTCAAATAGCAAAATATCTTTATCTATTTTAACCTCTAATTCTCCTCCCATTGAAACCTCAAAGTTTGAAGGTGCTGGTTTTAAACGAAAAACTATTTTTTTAAAAGCTACTGCTTCAGAAAATTTAATATTTGTATTTATTGCGCCTTCTAATAATAAATCTGATAGTTTATTACTAACTACAGCTCTTATCATTACAGACTTTACACCTATAAGTTCGTCGAGATTAATACCATCTGCAGAGAGATCGAAAGCACCAATAAAATTAAAACCACGACCTATTTTAGACGTTCCTCCTAGTTTTTTAAAAACATCTAATTCTGCATTAACAGAAGTATGCGAAGACAAAACCATACCAAAATTGGTGATTTTTAAATCGTCTAACATTTTAAGATTAGGATCTATACTAGCCATCTTAAAATTTGAAGCTGGAGATATACCAACCATAAAACCTAAATTGTTTTTATCCTTTGGAGCTATTTTAAGCTGAAGCTCTCCTAATTCAGTCCCAGAAATTGAACCTTTTCCATTCAACAAAAATGTTTTTAAACCAGGAATAACAGTAAAAGAAGCATTTCCAATACCAATATCTACAATACCTTCTGGCATAGACATACCACTTATAGTACCATATACAGATTTTATAATATCTGTAATACTTAAATCACTTAATTCACCACCAAAAGTCCATGCTTCTCTTGCATTACCAACAGATGCTGTAGATTTTATTGTTGTTGGTCCTATTTTAAAGTCTCCTTCTAATGTCGCTGTTACAGTTGGTGACTTTGTTGGGTTTTCTGTTTTTAACTCTCCAGTAATAGTATTAAAAGTCAACATACCGTTATCTAGTATTTTCCAACTATTAACTGTAGATATTGCTATTGCAATTTCCGATGGTTGTTGTGATGTTTCATCAAACGCGATACTAAAATTGTCTAATGCAATACTTTCTCGGAGTGTTTCTGGAAACCAATTTGCTAGACCTTTACTGCTTTTTGAAAGGAATTTAAATTTTCTATTACTTAATTTTTTACCTGGTTGAAGTTTACCTGATAAACTTAAAATTTTGCCATCTGTAGTAAATAGTGTACTAACTGATATATCTTCTCTATAAAACTCTAAAGTACCATTAAGTGTAATCTCATTGTCAGATTTTTTGGAAGAGAAATTTTTAAACTCTAACTTACTTTCCTTGTAGATGGAGGTTAATGCTGTTTTTAATTTTTGAACTAATGCATCATCATCAAATAAAGTTGTGGGCTCTTCTGTTATGCATGTTTCACTATTTACTAGAGTAGTATTATAAACTTCTGAAGACAAAACTAAATTTGAAGACAGTAATAAAATACAAAAAAAGAAAAGAAAACGATTAATGGTTTTGTAGTTGTTATTCATGATTAATAGCGTTAAATCTGAAAAAAAAATATTAATGCATTAAAGATAAGTAAAAATCATAAATCAATGCATAACAATTAATATAGGCTATTAAAACAAAAAAACGCAATCAAATTAGTAACACTCTATTAGTTATTAACTTTTTTTCAAAGTATTAAACGGAAGAACAACTTCTTTTTCTAAAGCTAAGAGATGTAACACTTTCCCTTCTTTATTTTTTAAAGGAAAAATCTCAATATCGCAAACATACTCTTGTCCGTTTTTTCTATAGTTTATAACACGTTCTTTAAAATGAAACTCTCTTTTTATATTTTCTCTTATATTTTTTAATGAAGCTTTTGATGATTTTTCACCTTGTAAGAACTTAGGCTGTTTACCTTTTGAGAAGTTTGCAGGATAACCTGTCATATTGGAGAACCCTTTATTAACCCATTGAATTACCTGATCGCTATTTGTTAATACTATCGCTTCAAATGTTGTTTCATTTAGCGCTTTTTCTATATCAAAAGACCAATGGTATTTTTCCTTAAACTCTTTTAATATTTTAATATCTGTATTTTTAGTAAGCTCTTTTTCTTGCCTTAGAAGAAATGTGGCATAAAAATCCCAACTTTTTAATGGTGCTCTAAGTGGTGTTGTTTTCATTTGTTTCATTTTTTAAATGTATCTTCAATGAAACATGGATAGAATAAACGATAAGTACGCTTCTATAATCTATCAACATACTTCATCTCGCGAAAGTATTATTGTTATGTATTAATTAAGGTAAGTAATCTGGCTTATAATAATGTCTATTATTAATTACAGTTGCGCGACAGCTTGTGAGTTTAACACAATTCCATTTATAACTTAAAGTTACCTTTTAATATAACAAATATAATGTTTAAGTATTACTTTATTAGATAAAAGCAATTGTCTAATAAATTTACTTTAATACATATAAAACTAAGTTGTTTTATTAAACACAAAAACGCAACCAAATTAATGATTGCGTTTTAATATTTATGGATTCCGTATCAAGTACGGAATGACAAAAATTATTTTACTTCTTCGAAATCTACGTCTTCAACATTATCACTTTCTGCTTGAGCTGGTTCTCCTGCTCCTGCATCTGGTCCAGCTGCTCCACCTTGAGCATCTGCTTGTGCTTTGTACATTTCTTCGCTAGCTACTTTCCAAACTTCATTAAGTTTGTCTAAAGCTGGCTCTATAACTGCTACATCTTTAGTTTCGTATGCTACTTTTAATTCTGCTAAAGCTTCTTCAATTGGTGCTTTTTTATCATCAGATATTTTGTCACCAAATTCTTTTAATTGATTTTCTGTTTGGAAAATCATAGAATCTGCTTCGTTTAATTTCTTAGCATTTTCTGCTGCTTTTGCATCTGCTTCTGCATTTGCTTCAGCATCAGCTTTCATTGCTGCAATTTCTTCTTCAGTTAAACCAGAAGACGCTTCGATTCTAATATCTTGTGTCTTGTTAGTTGCTTTATCTGTTGCAGAAACTTTAATAATTCCGTTTGCATCGATATCGAAGGTTACTTCAATTTGAGGAACTCCTCTTTGTGCTGGTGGAATATCACTTAAATGAAAACGTCCTATTGTTTTATTATCTGCAGCCATAGCACGTTCACCTTGTAATACGTGAATTTCCACTGAAGGTTGGTTGTCTGCTGCTGTAGAGAATACTTGCGATTTTTTAGTAGGAATTGTAGTATTTGCTTCAATAAGTTTCGTCATTACGTTACCCATTGTTTCGATACCTAATGATAAAGGTGTTACATCTAAAAGTAATACATCTTTAACATCTCCAGATAAAACACCACCTTGAATTGCTGCTCCTAAAGAAACAACCTCATCAGGATTTACACCTTTAGAAGGCGTTTTTCCGAAAAACTTTTCTACTGCTTGTTGTACTGCTGGAATACGTGTAGATCCACCAACTAAAATTACTTCGTCGATATCACTTTTAGATAATCCTGCTGCTTTTAAAGCTGTTGCACAAGGCTCTATTGTTCTTTTTACTAAATCGTCAATTAATTGCTCGAATTTAGAACGTGTTAATGTACGTACTAAGTGTTTTGGTCCAGATGCAGTAGCTGTAATATAAGGTAAGTTAATTTCTGTTTGCTCTGAAGCAGATAATTCAATCTTAGCTTTTTCTGCAGCTTCCTTTAAACGTTGTAAAGACATTGGATCTTTACGTAAGTCCATAGACTCTTCAGCGTTAAACTCGTCTGCTAACCAATTAATTATTTTCTGGTCTACATCATCACCTCCTAAGTGTGTATCACCATCTGTAGATAAAACTTCAAATACACCATCTCCTAATTCAAGGATAGATACATCATGCGTTCCTCCTCCAAAATCGAAAACAACAATTTTTTGGTCAATTCCTTTTTTGTCCATACCATAAGCTAAAGCTGCTGCTGTTGGCTCGTTGATAATTCTGCGAACTTTTAAACCTGAAATTTCACCAGCTTCTTTAGTTGCTTGGCGTTGTGCATCGTTAAAATAAGCAGGTACAGTAATTACTGCTTCTGTTACTGAAGTCCCTAAGTAATCTTCAGCAGTTTTTTTCATTTTCTGTAATACCATTGCAGATAATTCTTGAGGTGTGTATAAACGACCATCAATATCTACACGTGGTGTATCATTATCTCCTTTTACTACTTTGTAAGGTACACGTTCTGCTTCTTTTTTAGACTCAGAATACTTGTTACCCATAAAACGTTTAACAGAATATACTGTTTTTGTTGGGTTAGTAACTGCTTGTCTTTTTGCTGGATCTCCAACTTTAATTTCTCCTCCTTCTACAAAAGCGATAACTGATGGTGTTGTTCTTTTACCTTCAGCATTTGGGATAACTACTGGCTCGTTACCTTCCATCACAGAAACGCAAGAGTTGGTAGTTCCTAAATCGATTCCAATAATTTTACTCATAATTTATATTTGTTTTAGTTTACCGCTTTAATGTTGAATAAAACTTCAGTAAAGCGAAATGTATTTTAATAATTTTTTACAAATTGAATAAGACAATAGTTATGCCACTAGAAAAAATGTGACATGATGTCATATTTTATATTTAGTAATTATTTTTATTTGGTGTTACTTTGGTATTAGTTTTGATACACTATATTATTACAATACATAACTATAACTACTGTTATATAAAACAAATGTTTATTTGGATACTCCATGTGAACCTAAAAAACAATTTAAAATATTTATTATATGAAACGTATATTATTTGTGATTTCCATTTTTGCTTTATTTTTAACATCTTGCTCTGGTACAGATGGTCTAGATGGAAGAGACGGCCAAGATGGTGGCATTTTTGTGGCTCAATCTTTTGAAAGAACCATAGATTTAGTATCCTCAAACAATTTTCAACAAACTCTTGAAATCCCTTTAGATATAGATTTATTTGAGTCTGACATGGTTTTAGTTTATCGTCTTAACGGTCAAGCAGGCGGTTTTGATGTATGGAAAGTGCTTCCTGAAACTATTTACACTAATAATGGCCAAGAGTTTCAATATAACTTTGAACACAATTTTGATTTTGTAACCATTTTTATAGATGGACCTTCAACTTTTAATTTTAATAATTTACTTCCTGGTGATACTTTAGATCAAACTTTTAGAATTGTTATATTACCTGTAGATTTTGTTAACAGTAAAAATATTGATGTTAATAATTATGGAGAAGTTTCAAATTATATAAAACAACCTTAAACTAAATAATAATTTACAGTAAAACATAAGTTTTCCCTAATTAATTTATAAGTATAAACAGTTTTGATTATTAAAAATCGGAGCTGTTTTTTTATGTTTAAAACTATAAACAAAAAGCTATATTTGTGTTACTAAAACGATATAGTAATTATGGAATGTATTTCAATTTTCGATATGCTAAAAATTGGTATTGGACCATCAAGTTCTCATACTTTAGGGCCTTGGCGTGCTGCAGAGCGTTGGCTTGTAGAATTAAAAGCAGACCATGTTTTTAAAGATGTTACACGTGTACAAATAGATTTATACGGTTCTTTATCCCTTACAGGAAAAGGGCACGCAACAGATTTGGCAGTCATGTTAGGTTTAAGCGGTAGCGATCCAGAATACATACCAACCGAAACTATAGATATTATTATAGCGTCTATTGATAACACCGAAAAACTTGTTTTGGGAAACGAAAAAATAATTGATTTCGATAGACAGTCTGAAATCGTTTTTAATCGTGTGTTTCTCCCATTTCACTCTAATGCTATAACATTCACTGCATTTAAATTGAATACCCAAATTCATCAATCTACCTTCTACTCTATTGGTGGTGGTTTTGTAATTAAAGAAGAACGAACAGTTGATGCTGAAAACGCAGCACTAAAAAGCGAATTTCCTTTTCCTGTAAATAAAGCAACAGAGTTATTAGCATATTGTAAAAGTGAAAATAAAATGATTTCTGAAATTGTTTTAGAAAATGAAAGATCCCTTAGAAACGATAAAACTATAGATCACGAATTACAACGCATCTGGCAAACCATGTTAGATTGTATGTTTACGGGATGCCATACCGAAGGCACTTTACCTGGAGGATTAAATGTAAGACGTCGTGCTTTCGATATACACAAAGGTTTAAATATTGAAATCCCTTATGTTAACTCTCAAGAATGGTTACAATCCATAAGAAAAAGTGAAGTTAAATTTCGCCAGATTTTAAAATGGGTAAGCTGCTTTGCTTTATCTGTAAACGAAGTAAATGCGGCACTTGGTCGTGTAGTTACTGCTCCTACTAATGGTAGTGCTGGAGTTATTCCTTCAGTTTTAATGTATTATTTGGTAATAGAAAATCATGATGCCAATTTTAAACACATTAAACAATTTTTATTAGTTGCTGGAGAAATAGGTAGTATCTTTAAAAAAGGTGCTACTATTAGTGCTGCAATGGGTGGCTGTCAAGCCGAAATTGGAGTTAGTTCTGCAATGGCTGCTGGTGCTCTATGCGAATTATTAGGTGGTACAGCAGAGCAAGTAATGATTGCAGCAGAAATTGCTATGGAACATCATTTAGGTTTAACCTGCGATCCTATTGGTGGTTTAGTGCAAATACCATGTATAGAGCGTAATGCTATGGGAGCAATTAAAGCCATTAATGCTGCTGAGTTAGCATTAAATACAGACCCTAAAAATGTAAAAGTCCCTTTAGATAAAGTAGTTAATACAATGTGGGAAACTGCAAAAGACATGAATACTAAGTATAAGGAAACAAGTAAAGGTGGGTTGGCTGTAAGTGTTAACATGGCAGATTGTTAATATAAAAACATAAGGTCAAGAAGTATAAATACCACTTGACCTTATTAACAAACAAACTAATCTTTGTTTCTTTTAATTTCTATTGTGCATTTGTTGGTAAACCAATTTGCGTGCCTATAACACTTGGCTCCGGTTGTGTAATTACTGGACAGTTTATAATTGCTCCTGTTGCAGTTAGCAAATCAGAAAATGAATTAGCTAATGGAGAAGTATTAGCATTTCCTCTAAAAGGAACTAAAGTACCATCTGCTAAGAGTGCATTTACTTGATCGAAACT
>NZ_JALZVX010000010.1 GCF_023299985.1 Lacinutrix sp.
AAAAGAAGATAGTCCTTGGGGATTCGAGATTAATGCAACCAATATTTTTGATACCAAATTTAAACAAGACAATAGTTTTAGCGACTTTTTAATAAGCGATAGTCAAACTTTTATTTTACCAAGAATAATCATGTTTAAAGTGGCTTATAAATTGTAATTAGGTGCTCGCGAAAAGGATAGAACGGTTTGTTTGAAATCCTTTTTTGCAAAAAAAGATTGAGTAGTGATAGCCTGTTTTTTGCTTTTTTTGCAAAAATTTGCCCAAATAGTACGTTTAAAAACCTCACTATCTCTAGCAAGGTTTTATCTATATTTTCAACAGTAAGATACTGCCTACTGCAACTGTTTTTACTGCAAACTTATTTAAACATGCTTCCCAACTTCAAAACCATGTTTGCCTAAGTATTGGTTTCCGCTATCAATAGCATCACCTTCAAGCGTTGTTCCCATAGAGTCGTTCCATCTATTTAAGTAACCAAATAAAGAAATAACACCTAGCATTTCTACAATTTCACCTTCGGTCCAATGGTCGTGCAAACGTTTTTTAATATCACCATCAACTGCATTCGGCACTTGAGAAGCAGCCAACGAAAAGTCTAAAGCAGCACGTTCAGCGTCGTTAAAAGCTGCATGCGTTCTATATTCCCAAATATTATCTAACTGTTCTTGTTCTGCACCATAACGCTCTGCGGCTCTAATAGCATGTGCTTGGCAATATCTGCAACCTGTTGCATTACTAGAAACCCATGCAATCATACGTTTTAAAGCAGAAGTTACTTTGCCTTCGTTAGCCATTACGGCTTTATTTAGGTTTATAAAAGCTTTAGAAATAGCTGGTCTACGTTGCATGGTTAATACAGAATTAGGGCAAAAACCTAAAGTTTCATTAAAAAATTCTGCTAGTTTTTTTGTTTCTAAATCGTGTTCTGGATCTAATGGTGTAACTAATGGCATAAATATATTTTTTAGTAGTATTTTTGAATGTATCAAAATTAACGAAAAATTATTCAATTATGTCACATAAAGTCACAACAGTTTGGAAAGAAAAAATGATTTTCGAAAGTGATAATCCAAATGGTTATCAGTT
This sequence comes from Lacinutrix sp., assembly GCF_023299985.1. GTDB lineage: Bacteria > Bacteroidota > Bacteroidia > Flavobacteriales > Flavobacteriaceae > Lacinutrix. The sequence goes on from NZ_JALZVX010000010.1 coordinate 1,088, forward strand.
TAATTTAGGCAAATCGGAAAATAGTAACGACCCTTACAAACCTTTAGGGCCAAAAGCTACTATGTTATCCTCTTTAGCAGCTTGCTCTGGTTTAGATGTAGTTTCTATTGCAGAGAAAATGAAAACAGAATTTACAGATTTTAAAATAGAAGTAGAAGCAGAACTTACAGATGAGCACCCAAGAACATACCATACAGTACTTGTAGATTATTATTTTTATGGTAGTGCTTTAGACGAAAAAAAGATAAAGAAAGTTGTAGATCTTTCAGTTGAAAAGTATTGTGGAGTTATGGAAATGTTTCGTCAGTTTTCTAAGGTGAAAACACAAATTCATTTTCATCACGCTTAGAGTTTGGGTAAGCAAACTATTCACTTTTAACTATTCATTTTTCACTAAACCATGCGCTGGACTTTAAAACCAAAACCAAATCTTGAAACTGTACAGTTTTTGCAACAGGCATTAAAGGTTGAAGAATCTATTGCATCACTTTTGGTACAAAGAGGTATAGAAACTTATGAGGAAGCCAAAGATTTTTTTAGACCAAGTCTAAGCGATTTGCACGATCCTTTTTTAATGAAGGATATGCAAAAAGCAGTGGAGCGCATTGAAAAAGCAATAGAAAACAACGAAAACATATTGGTTTATGGAGATTACGATGTAGATGGAACAACAGCGGTTTCACTAATGTCTTCGTATTTAAAAAGCGAATACCCAAATGTTGCCACTTACATTCCAGATCGTTATGGAGAAGGATACGGAATTTCTCTTAAAGGTATTGATTTTGCTGAAGACAATAACTTTAGCCTAATAATTGCACTCGATTGTGGTATAAAAGCGATAGATAAAATCGCTTACGCGGAAGAAAAAAATATCGATTTTATAATTTGCGATCACCATAGACCAGGAGAAAACATACCAAATGCAGTTGCTGTTTTAGATCCAAAACAAGACGATTGTAATTACCCTTTTAACGAGTTATGTGGATGTGGTGTTGGTTTTAAACTTATTCAAGCATTAGCTTCAAAAAAAGGAAAAACCATTGAAGATTTAGTAGAATATCTTGATTTGGTTGCCACAGCAATTGGTGCAGATATTGTTCCTATTACTGGAGAAAATAGAACTCTAGCTTATTTTGGTTTGCAGGTTATAAACCAAAAACCAAGAGCAGGATTTAAGGCCATAATAAACCAAATGAAAAAAGACACACTCACCATTACAGATGTTGTGTTTAATATTGCGCCTAGAATAAATGCTGCTGGAAGAATGAAGCATGGACAATATGCCGTAGATTTATTGTGTGAAACCAATGTTGAAACTGCCGAAGTTTACGCTAAAGAAATAGAAGATTTTAATACAGACAGACGTGAAACAGATAAACAAATTACAATTGAAGCTCTCGAGCATATCAAAAAACAAAAAGAACAGAAAAGGTTTACTACTGTTGTTTATAGCCAAGACTGGCATAAAGGTGTTATTGGTATTGTTGCTAGTAGATTAATAGAAACCTACTACAGACCAACGTTAGTATTTACAAAAAGTGGCGATAAATTGGCAGCTTCTGCACGTTCTGTAAAGGGTTTCGATGTTTATAATGCACTAGAAGCTTGCTCTGAATTTATAGAGCAATTTGGAGGTCACAAATACGCTGCAGGTTTAACGTTAAAAGAAGAAAACTACGAAGCCTTTAAACAAAAGTTTGAACAAGTAGTAGAAAACACAATTGATAAACGATTATTAACTCCAGAAATTAGTATTGATGGTGCTTTAGAATTAAACCAAATCGATGATAAGTTAATGCGAATTATTCGCCAGTTTGCGCCTTTTGGACCAGGAAATATGTCGCCAGTTTTTATGAGCAATAATCTTCAAGACACTGGTTATGGTAAATGTGTAGGAGAAGACGATAAGCATTTAAGGATTACTGTAAAACAACCTAATAGCGATAAAATAGTGTGTATAGGTTTTGGGTTAGGAGATAAGTTAAACCTAGTTAAAGATAAAAAGACATTTAAAGCGGCTTATTCTATAGATGAAAATGAATGGAAAGGTAATGTGTCATTGCAATTGAAGTTAAGAGATTTAAATGAATAAATTGGTGAAGTAGTACTTTAAGATTTTTAAAACCTGACAGGTTTAAAAAATAACTTTACATAGTTTTCGTTTAATTAAATATGAAACTAAAGATTACGCTAATTTGTCTTTTTCTCTTCTTAAGTATTACTGCTCAAAATTTGGTATTAAACCCAAGTTTTGAAGACTATAATGACTGTCCAAAATTTAAAGGAGATTTTCATGAGAATGTTACTAATTGGTCATGTTCAAATTATGGTTCTACAGATTATTTTAACGATTGTAATAACGAATTAAGCTACTTAAATTACGTAGGCTACCAAACTCCAAGAACAGGAAAAGGTTATGCTGGTATTTACACTTTTGCACCAGGCAGCTATAGAGAGTATATTCAATCAGATTTATCTTTAAAATTAACAAAAGGAATAAAGTATTTAATTACATTTTATATTAGTCTATCAGACTGTTCATCGCATAGTAATAATAATTTTGGAGTACTTTTTACTTCAGTAAAATTAGACAATAAAAGCAAAGATTTTATTCATTTAAAGTATCTAGAGCGTGATGCTATTAAATACAAATATTCAATTATTACGGATAATAATTTTTATTATAATACTCAAGAATGGACTAAAGTTACTTTAGAATATAAAGCAGACGGTTTTGAAAAATTTATGACCATTGGTAATTTCGATACTAATAGAAAAATTAAGACAAAAGAAGTTTGGAATTCAGCCGAAAGACAATTTGCTTATTATTATATTGATGATGTTAGCCTGATACCAAGTCATTTAATAAAAGAAGAGATTGAACCAAAAATTGAAGAAAAAACCGCAAATGAAGAAATTACTCTAAAACCAGAAATAACTTACACCTTTAAAAACGTATTATTCGAGTTTAATAAAGCCCAATTATTAAACACTTCTATTGAAGAATTAGATAAATTAAGTATTCATTTAAAAGAAAATAAAAACCTTAATATCGAAATTTATGGACACACAGATAATGTTGGATTAACCAAAAGAAACCAAGAATTGTCTTTACAACGTGCACAATCTGTTTCAAACTATTTAATTTTAAAAAGCTTAAAAAAAGAACGAATTAACTGGTTTGGTTTTGGTAGCTCTAAACCTGTGAAATCTAATAACACTGAAAAAAATAGAGCTAAAAATAGACGCGTGGAATTTAAACTAATTGATAAAAAGTAAAATAAGAGCTATCCTTATTATACTTTTGTGCTAAATTTTATAATAGCCAAACGTTTAATGACCAAAAAAGACCCATACGCAGCACTTAGAATTAAAGAATTTAATATTTTTTTATTGGTGCGTTTTGCATTGATTTTTGGTTGGTCTATGCAGTTTATTGTTATCGAGTGGCAAGTGTACGCGTTGACTAATAATCCATTGTCATTAGGTATTATTGGTCTTTGTGAATTTTTACCAGCTTTTTTTCTAGCACCTTTTGCTGGACATATTGTAGATAAAAAAGAAAAACGTAATCTCTTTATACGTTGTATCGCTTTGTTTTCTTTAATAAGTTTTGGTTTATTTTGGCTAACGACAGAAACCATAGCATCTTCATGGGAAACCAATACTATTTTATACGGAATTTATGGATTAGTATTTTTTGGTGGTGTTTTAAGAGCTTTTTTTGGACCAACTATTTTTTCGCTTATTGGACTTCTTGTTCCTAAAAAATTATACGCTAATGCTGCAACATGGAGTAGTAGCACCTGGAAAGGCGCTAGTGTTTTTGGCGCCTTATGTGGTGGCTTTTTAATTGCTGGAATAGGTGTAAATTATACACTTGGCATTATATTTTTACTAGTAATGTTATCATTAGTGTTAGTATTTAAAATAGAAAAAAAACCAATTTTAAATATAGGGAATAACGAATCTGTTAAAGAAAGTCTTAAAGCTGGACTTAACTTTGTTTTTAACGACAAAGTTATTTTAGGTGCATTAACCTTAGATATGATTGCTGTTTTGTTTGGAGGAGCAGTTGCCATTTTTGCTGTATTTGCTACAGATGTTCTGGATGCAGGACCAAAAGGATTTGGTATATTAAATGCAGCACTTTCTTCTGGAAGTATATTAACCATGTTAGCAACAACATACATACCAATTACAAAAAACACAGGAAAGAAATTGCTTATTTCAATTTTTGGATTTGGTGTTTTTATGATACTCTTTGGCGCTTCGAAATTGTTATGGCTTAGTATTTTTGCATTATTCTTTTCAGGTGTTTTTGATGGTATTTCAATGGTAGTTCGCCAAACAATCCTTCAACTTAAAACACCAGACAATATGCGAGGGCGTGTAGGCGCTGTAAACTCTATGTTTGTTGGGTCTTCTAACGAGCTTGGCGCTCTTGAAAGTGGTTTAGCTGCACGAATTTTTGGTGCGCCTTTAGCCGTTGTACTTGGAGGCACAGTAACGCTTATTATTGTTGGTATAATAGGTGTTAAAAACAAACCACTACGTGATCTCGATTTAACAAAAGATATTGAAGCACACGAAAAAGATTAAATCTAATCCCTGTTATTATAATGTGCTTAACAAGCGCATTTTTAATAATGTAGTTAGTTGTGCTTATAAGGTAATTGGGTGATATTTTAGAAATTGTGAAAGTAATGTTAATATTTTTTGACAAAATCACAGATTAACCAAATCTATCGTAGAATGAGATTAACAAATTTTTTAGACCTATAATAGCTGTAACAGCAAGTGCATTTCCAGAAGATCGAGCAAAATCACTTGCAAGCGGAATGCATGATTTTATAACAAAGCCAATTATTTTTAATAAACTACAAGAAACAATCTATAAACACATGTGTGATGATTTTAAAGAGTAAAAATTTAATTTGTTTTTAATCAATTTTTTTCTGATTAAAAATCTAAAATGATTTTAGTAATAATATTAGGTTGTTCTTCTTGTATAAAATGTTTTGCATCTAAAATGTGAATATTTTCCATAGAAATATTTAAATCTTTAGAAACTGTTTTGCTTTGAGCACTCCAGCTTAAGAATGAATCGTTTTCTCCCCAAATAACTGCGATAGGTATTTTTATTTTAGAAACAATAGCGTTGTAATTAGTTAAGTCATTGCAGGTTTTAGAGAAAAAATAATACATACCTCTTGTTTTACCTTCTTTAAGTGGTTTTTTATAACCTTCAACGTCAATTTTATTTAATGTGTTTTTTGTTAATCCTTCTTTAAATAATTTGTTGAGCATTAGATTTGTTGTTATACCATTTCTGTAACTCCACATAGCTGTTTTAGCCACAAACCCAGGTTTAAAACGTATAGGAGGTTTAAAACCATCTTCATAAATAATAGTATTTAAAATAATAAGTTTATTAATACGATTGGGCTCTTTTTTAAACAGTTCCCAAGTCCATAAACCACCAGCATCATGCATAACGTGTGTCCAGGTTGTAATACTTAAATAATCCATTAAAGCGAGCAAACGCTCTGCATGTTTGTCTTCAGAATAAATAGCGTAACCTTTAGGAGAATCGCTACTACCAAAACCTAACATATCTGGAACAATAACACGATGTGTTTTAGAGAGTTCATCTATCATTTTTCGGTACAACCAGCCCGAAGTAGGAATACCATGTAACAAAACAATAACATCTCCCGAGCCTTTATCTATATATTTAATAGCACCATCTTTAGAATCGAAAGACTTTTGTTGTTCACGATATGCGGAATAAGTTATCTGGTTCTCTATAAGTGCCTTCGATTGAAAGGGTTTGCAAGAAAATAAAACACTTTGTATTATAAGTATTAAGATTAATTTTTTCATAATCAAGACAAAATTTATAATTATTGTGAGGTTTTAGAAGCGTAAATAAATTAGTATTCCTTTAATTCCATCGTTTCACCATCAAAAACACCATAAGTATAATAACTTACCCAATCGCCAAGATTTATATACCTTGAAGTACCATTTAACTTAATATCTAGAGGTAAATGTCTGTGTCCAAATACAAAAAAATCACGATGTTTAGTTTCTAGTTTTCGTTTACAATATTGAGCTAACCACTCGTTGTCTTCACCTAAAAACTTAGCATCATCATCACCAGAAATCATTTTATTTTTTACAGACAAGTGTTGCGCTAAACGCATACCAATATCTGGATGTAACCATCTGTAAAGCCATTTAGAAAGCGGATTAGTAAACACCTTTTTCATGCGTTTATAACCTTTATCACCAGGTCCTAAACCATCGCCATGACCAATAAAAAAAGTTGTCTTGTTAAAAGTATATTCTTGAGGTTTATGAAAAACTGGGATATTTAGTTCTTCTTCAAAATATCCATTCATCCATAAATCGTGATTACCTACAAAGTAATAAATTGGGATTCCAGAGTCGCTAATTTCTGCTAATTTACCAAGTGTTCTAGTAAAACCTTTTGGAATAACAGTTTTATATTCCATCCACATGTCAAACAAATCACCTAAAAGAAATATTGCAGCAGCATCTTGTTTAACCTCATCTAACCAAGCGACAAATTTTTGCTCACGTGGAAATGACTGGGCTTTCGTTGGAGCACCTAGATGATTATCTGAAGAGAAATATATTTTCTTTCCTTTTGGAATTTGCATAGTGTAAATATAACTAATTCTTAAAATTACAGAAATTTATAATTATTTGGGCGTTACCTAAAGGTCGGGCTTTCGCAAGTCGCTCTCTGCGAGGAGCTTCAACAATTGCTCAATCCCTAACGCATCTATTTACTAAGTTCTTTACAATTACCAAAACCTTTCTATATTAACTTCAAGATTACTGCCTGTGCAGGAATTGGGTTAGTTTTCACTCGCATACCACTCTGCATACGAACTATCAGTTTCCTGAAGCTTTAAGGAATGTAACGCTATGTTTTCTGGTAAACGTTTTTTAATTTTTTCGGCAAAATCAATCACCATCATTTCACTTGTTGGCTGGTAATCTACTAACAAAACATTGTGACCTCTGTCTTTTAGCTCTTTTGCTAACTCAACATGTGGTGTGTTTTTATTAAACACGGTTGCATGATCAAACACGTTAACAATTTCTTCTTTTACAATCTTTTTTAAATCGGTAAAATCTATAACCATTCCAAATTTCACATTGGTGTTATCCGAAATTGGCTGACCAAATACCGTAACAGAGAGTTTATAACTGTGTCCATGTACATTTTTGCACTTTCCGTCGTAGCCATAAAGAGCATGACCAGTCTCAAAAGAAAAAAGTTTAGTAATACGAATATTTCCCATTATCTGCGGTTTTTGTATCTATTATAAATGTAGATTATAATGATTACAAAGGCTAGAATAGCAAAAAACCCACTACCTCCTAAAAAGTTTAATATTTCCATAAATTTAATATGCTTTAAGTATCAAAGTTAATTCTTTTGTGATAGTGGGAAAAATTCTTTTCTAAATTTTATTATTAATGGTAAACCACGAACAACAATCCATAGTGTTAGAGCTATAAAAATCCCTATTAATTTTAAATTGTATTGGTCTAAAACATAAAGTATAGGTAAGAATACAGCAAATGTAGATATCAATAATAGATTTCTTAAATCTGCCATTTTACCAAGTCCTTTAAACATGCCATCGAATATAAAAGCCAAAGCACACAAAGGTTGCATGGCTAAAACAATCCAAAACACTTTATAAAACTGTTTTAAAACGTCTGGTTCTTTAATAAATATTTTTCCTATTGGATAGTAAAATATTGCGCCTAAAAGACCAATTAATAAGCCAATTGCAATACCATACTTAATTAAACTATTACTTAAAGTTATCAGTTTATTATATTCCTTTCCGCCCAATAATTTTCCAGATAAAATATTACCAGCACTTGCATAACCATCTATTAAAAAGGCTCCTAAAAACCATAAATTTATAGCAATAGTGTATGCTGCAATGTATTCGTTACCATAACCTGTAGCAAAACGTGTGGCAAAATATAGTGTTACATTTAAGGCTATTGTTCTAATAATTAAGTTACCAATCATTAATAAAAAGCGATTAATTTCTTTATTAAAAGGAAAGCTAAAAACTAAAGGAATATCTGTTTTTTTAATAAGGTAATATCCAGAAAGTACAGCCATTAATAATTGTGCAATTACACTTGCATAAGCAGCGCCTTGAATATGCATAGCAGGAACTAAATCTGCAATACCATAAACCAGTGTATAGTCTAAAATAATGTTAGCACATGCACCAATTATTGCTATAATCATTGGGTAATAGGTGTTTTGCAAACCTCTAAACACACCAAAAACAGCTATAGTAAACAGCGTAAACGGAAAACCAAAAACACGAATATTATAATAGTTTACAGCATATTCTAGAATTAGATTTTGCGCATTATAAAGTTTAAAAATACTTTTAGCAAAAGGATACGTGCCAATAATAATTAACACACTCAAAGCAGTAACAATAAAAATAGCTTGAGCTGGTAGGTTTTTTACTTCGTCTAATTTGTTAGCTCCTAAATATTGTGAGACAATAGACGAAATAGCGCTTCTAGTTTGACCAAACACCCAAATTAGCATTGATAAAAAGGTAGAAACAATACCAACAGCAGCAAGAGATTCTGTAGCATTTAAATCTACATTACCAACTATAGCAGCATCTGTTAGAGATAATATAGGTTCAGACACACCAGCAATAAGTGCAGGAATAGCTAATTTATTTATGTGTTTTAAGCTAATATTTGTACTCAAAATTAGTTTAGGTTTTGGTCTAGGCGAAGGTCGGAAGATTTAGTATAAAAACTGTATTTTTGTAATCTAAATACGATTAATCAATATAATATGAAAAATATTTTAGTTCCAGTAGGCTCATCTGAAAATGCTAAAAGCCATTTACAATATGCTGTAGATTTTGCAAAAGCTACAGGAGCTAAGCTTTATGTTGTTCAAGTATATAATGTGTATACAAAAGCAGGTACAATGATTAAAATAGATCATATTATTGAACGTGAGAGTAAAGCTTTTTTAGAGCATCATGTATCGCAAATTGAACACAAAGGAGTAGAAGTCGTTATTAAAACGTTTAAAGGTAAACTTGTTAGTACAATAGATTTAGTTTGTAAGACGTTTAATATTGATTTAATAATTTTAGAACCAAGAAC
>NZ_JALZVX010000011.1 GCF_023299985.1 Lacinutrix sp.
AAGAGGTCAATTAAATTTATATATAAATATATATGCCAACAATTTCACAATTAGTAAGAAAAGGAAGAGCCAAAATAACCAAGAAGAGTAAATCGGCTGCTTTAGATTCTTGTCCACAAAGACGTGGTGTGTGTACTCGTGTTTATACAACAACACCTAAAAAACCAAACTCAGCAATGCGTAAGGTAGCAAGGGTGCGTTTGACAAACGGTAACGAGGTTAATGCATACATTGGCGGTGAAGGACATAATCTACAAGAGCATTCGATAGTATTGGTTAGAGGTGGAAGGGTAAAAGATTTACCAGGAGTTAGATATCACATTGTACGTGGTGCATTAGATACCGCAGGTGTCGATGGACGTACACAACGTAGATCTAAGTATGGTGCAAAACGCCCTAAGAAGTAATTTTTAAAACTTTAAGAAGAAGACATGAGAAAAAGAGCAGCGAAAAAAAGACCGCTTTTACCAGATCCGCGTTTTAACGATCAGTTAGTAACACGTTTTGTTAACATGATGATGTGGGACGGGAAAAAGTCAGTAGCTTTTAAAGTATTTTATGATGCAATTGATATCGTAGAAGAAAAGAAGACAGACGAGGAAAAAACTGGTTTGGAAGTATGGAAAGATGCATTATCTAACGTTATGCCTCACGTAGAAGTACGTAGTCGTAGAGTAGGTGGAGCAACATTTCAAATCCCTAACCCGATACGTGCAGATCGTAAGGTTTCTACAGCAATGAAATGGCTAATTAGCTTTTCGAGAAAGAGAAACGAAAAGTCTATGGCTCAGCGTTTAGCATCAGAAGTTTTAGCAGCAGCTAAAGAAGAAGGAGCAGCAGTTAAAAAGAAAACTGATACGCACAAAATGGCTGAAGCAAATAAAGCATTCTCTCACTTTAGATTTTAATAAGAAATGGCAAGAGATTTAAAATTCACAAGAAACATTGGAATAGCAGCTCATATTGATGCAGGTAAAACTACAACAACAGAGCGCGTTCTTTATTATACAGGAGTTTCACATAAAATTGGTGAAGTACATGATGGTGCTGCAACAATGGATTGGATGGAGCAAGAGCAGGAACGTGGTATTACTATTACGTCTGCCGCTACAACTTGTACATGGGAATTCCCACTTGATAATGGTGAGAAGACACCAGATACTAAAGGATATCATTTTAATATAATAGATACTCCTGGTCACGTAGATTTTACTGTAGAGGTAAATAGGTCTCTACGTGTATTAGATGGTTTAGTATTTTTGTTTAGTGCAGTTGATGGTGTTGAGCCACAATCTGAAACTAACTGGAGATTAGCAGATAACTATAAAGTACCAAGAATTGGTTTCGTTAATAAAATGGACCGTCAAGGATCAGACTTTTTAGGTGTTTGTCAACAAGTAAAAGACATGTTAAAGTCTAACGCGGTGCCAATTGTTTTAAACATTGGTGACGAAGAAGATTTTAAAGGTGTTATAGATTTAGTAAAAAATCGTGCTATTGTATGGCATGATGATACTCAAGGAGCAACATTCGATATTATCGATATTCCAGAGGATATGAAAGAAGAATCTCGAAAGTACCGTGCACTTTTAATTGAAGAAGTAGCAAGTTACGACGAGAATCTTTTAGAGAAATTTATGGAAGATGAAGATTCTATTACAGAAGATGAAGTGCATGCTGCACTTAGAGCTGCTGTAATGGATATGGCTATTATTCCAATGATTTGTGGTTCTGCTTTCAAAAACAAAGGTGTTCAGTTTTTATTAGATGCTGTATGTCGTTACTTGCCTTCTCCTATTGATAAGGAAGGTATTGTTGGTATGAATCCTGATACAGAAAAAGAAGAAATTCGTAAGCCAAGTGTAGATGAGCCTTTCGCAGCATTAGCTTTTAAAATTGCTACTGATCCTTTTGTAGGACGTTTAGCCTTTTTTAGAGCATATTCTGGTCGTTTAGATGCAGGTTCTTATGTTTTAAATAACCGTTCTGGTAAAAAAGAACGTATTTCACGTATATATCAAATGCATGCTAATAAGCAAAATGCAATTGATTATATAGAAGCTGGAGATATTGGAGCTGCTGTTGGATTTAAATCTATAAAAACAGGAGATACACTTTCAGCTGAAAAGCATCCTATCATTTTAGAGTCTATGGATTTCCCTGATCCAGTAATTGGTATTGCGGTTGAACCAAAAACTAAAGCAGATGTTGATAAGTTAGGTATTGGCTTAGGTAAATTAGCTGAAGAAGATCCAACATTTACTGTGAGATCAGACGAAGCTTCTGGACAGACTATAATATCAGGAATGGGTGAGCTTCACTTAGATGTAATTGTAGATCGTCTAAGACGTGAGTTTAATGTAGAAGTAAATCAAGGACAACCTCAAGTTGAATATAAAGAAGCTATTACAGCTGCTGCAGATCATAGAGAGGTTTATAAGAAACAATCTGGTGGTCGTGGTAAATTCGCAGATATTGTGTTTACTGTAGAACCAGCTGATGAAGGAGAAGTAGGACTTCAATTTAAGTCTGTGATTAAAGGTGGTAATGTTCCTAAAGAATTTATACCTTCAATTGAGAAAGGATTTAAGCAGGCAATGGTTAATGGGCCATTAGCAGGTTTTGAAGTTGATGCTATGAAAGTAACTTTGAGGGATGGATCATATCATGATGTCGATTCAGATCAATTATCTTTCGAATTAGCTGCAAAATTAGGGTTTAAAAACTGTGCTAAAGCAGCAAAAGCTGTAATCATGGAGCCTATTATGAAACTAGAAGTTATTACTCCAGAAGAAAACATGGGTGATATTGTAGGAGATTTAAACAGAAGAAGAGGTCAAGTAAGTGACATGGGAGATAGAGCTGGAGCAAAAACTGTAAAAGCAACTGTACCATTATCTGAAATGTTTGGATATGTAACAACATTAAGAACATTATCTTCGGGTCGTGCTACATCAACAATGGAATTTTCACATTATGCTCAAACACCTTCAAATATATCAGAAGAAGTGATTAAAGCAGCTAAAGGAGAACAATCTTAAAAAGTTAAGAAAATGAGTCAAAAAATTAGAATAAAATTAAAGTCTTACGATCATAACTTAGTAGATAAGTCTGCTGATAAGATTGTAAAAACTGTAAAGAGTACTGGAGCTGTTGTAACTGGACCAATTCCATTACCAACACACAAGAAAATTTTCACTGTATTACGTTCACCTCACGTTAATAAGAAGTCTAGAGAACAATTTCAATTAAGTTCTTACAAGAGATTATTAGATATATATTCTTCATCTTCTAAAACAATTGACGCTCTTATGAAGTTAGAGTTGCCAAGTGGTGTTGAAGTAGAAATAAAAGTTTAATTTAAACTTTACATGTCCCAAGCTGCGTGCGAAGGAAAAACGGAAAAAATACAATTCAAGGCTGAAACGTATTTTCAGCCTTGAATTTTTTGTAAACATGTAAAATGTAACATGTCAAATATTAATAATAAATAAATAATAATTATGTCTGGGTTAATTGGAAAAAAAATCGGTATGACCAGCATTTTCGATGAAAATGGTAAGAATATGCCATGTACAGTAATCGAAGCTGGACCATGTATCGTTACCCAAGTCAGAACTGAAGAAGTTGATGGTTATGTAGCCATTCAATTAGGTTTCGATGACGCGACAGAAAAAAGTGCTACTAAAGCAGACTTAGGTCATGTGAAAAAAGCAGGAACTTCTGTAAAACGCAAAATCGTAGAGTTTCAAGGTTTTGATGAGGAGTACAAATTAGGTGATGCAATCACTGTAGATCACTTTAAAGAAGGTGAATTTGTTGATGTTGCAGGAACATCAAAAGGTAAAGGATTTCAAGGAGTTGTAAAACGTCATGGTTTTGCTGGTGTAGGTCAAGCTACTCACGGTCAACACAATCGTTTAAGAGCGCCTGGATCTATTGGAGCTGCATCTTATCCTGCAAGAGTTTTCAAAGGTATGAAGATGGCAGGAAGAATGGGTGGAGACACTATTAAAGTTCAAAATTTAAGAGTTTTAAAAGTAGTTTCTGAAAAGAATCTACTTGTGGTTAAAGGATGTGTTCCTGGTCACAAAAACGCTTATGTAATTATTAGAAAATAATGAAGTTAGCAGTTTTAGATATAAACGGAAAAGAAACAGGTAGAAAGGCAGACCTTTCTAACAATGTTTTTGCTATTGAGCCTAATAATCATGCGGTATATTTAGATGTTAAACAATATTTAGCAAACCAAAGACAAGGTACTCATAAAGCTAAAGAAAGAGCAGAGATTACTGGATCTACACGTAAGATTAAAAAGCAGAAAGGAACGGGTACAGCTCGTGCTGGATCTATTAAGTCTGGTGTTTTTAGAGGAGGTGGACGTATGTTCGGGCCAAGACCTAGAAGTTACTCAATAAAACTTAATAAAAACTTGAAGAGATTAGCTCGTCAATCAGCTTTCAGTATCAAGGCAAACGAAAAGTCAATTGTTGTTTTAGAAGACTTCAATTTTGACTCTCCAAAGACTAAAAATTTCACTAATATTTTGAAAGCTTTAGACTTACAAAACAAAAAATCACTCTTCGTGTTGGGTGCTTCAAATAATAATGTATATTTGTCGTCACGCAATTTAAAAGGCTCTGAAGTTGTAATGTATTCAGAATTAAGCACTTATAAGATTTTAAATGCAAATCAAGTAGTGCTTTTAGAAGGAGCTTTAGAAGGAATTGTAACGAATTTAAGTAAATAAGAAACAGATGAATATCTTAATTAAACCTATTATCACAGAAAAAGCAACTGCAAACAGTGAGTTAAACAACTGTTTTAGCTTTTTTGTGAACACAAAGGCGAACAAGGTAGAAATAAAAAAAGCAGTGGAAGCTGCTTATGGAGTTTCTGTTGAAAAAGTTCGTACTATTAATGTCCGTCCAAATAGGAGTACAAAGTTCACAAAAACTGGTATTCAGCATGGTAAAACAAATGCAAAGAAAAAAGCAATTGTACAGCTGGCGGAAGGTGAGATAATTGATTTATACACTAACATGTAATTAAAGACAAATGTCAGTAAGAAAATTAAAACCAATCACACCAGGACAGCGATTTAGAGTTGTTAATGGATTTGACGCCATTACAACTGATAAGCCGGAGAAAAGTTTATTAGCTCCGAAAAAACGTTCAGGTGGAAGAAACAGTCAAGGCCGTATGACTATGCGCTACAAAGGTGGTGGTCATAAGAGAAGGTACCGTATTATGGATTTTAAAAGAACTAAAGTAGGAGTCCCTGCAGAAGTTGCTTCAATTCAATACGATCCTAACCGTACAGCGTTTATTGCGTTGTTAAATTACCAAGATGGTGAGAAAACTTATGTTATTGCTCAAAATGGCATGCAAGTTGGACAAACTGTTGTTTCAGGTGAAAATGCAGCTCCAGAAATTGGAAATGCAATGCCTTTAGCTAACATACCGTTAGGTACAATTATTTCTTGTATTGAGTTAAGACCGGGTCAAGGAGCTGTTATGGCTCGTAGTGCTGGAGCTTTCGCTCAGTTAATGGCAAGGGATGGTAGATTTGCAACTGTAAAATTACCTTCAGGTGAAACAAGATTAATCTTGGTTACTTGTATGGCCACAATTGGAGTAGTATCTAATTCAGATCACCAATTATTAGTGTCAGGTAAAGCAGGTAGATCTAGATGGTTAGGTAGAAGACCAAGAACTAGACCAGTAGTTATGAATCCAGTCGATCATCCAATGGGTGGTGGTGAAGGTAAGTCATCTGGTGGTCATCCACGTTCTAGAAACGGTATACCAGCTAAAGGATTTAGAACACGTTCTAAAACTAAAGCAAGTAACAAATATATTGTAGAACGTAGAAAAAAATAAGACATGGCAAGATCATTAAAAAAAGGACCTTACGTTCATTATAAACTAGAGAAAAAAGTGGCTACTAATGTAGAAACTAACAAAAAAACGGTAATCAAAACTTGGTCAAGAGCAAGTATGATTACTCCTGATTTTGTTGGACAAACAATAGCTGTACACAATGGACGTCAATTTGTTCCAGTATATGTTACTGAAAACATGGTAGGTCATAAATTAGGAGAATTTTCACCAACAAGATCTTTTAGAGGTCACGCTGGTGCTAAAAATAAAGGTAAAAAGTAGTAAGCTATGGGAAGTCGTAAAAAACAAATGGCAGACGCTATCAAGGAAGGTAAAAAGCAAATCGCTTTCGCTAAACTTAATAACTGTCCTACATCACCGAGAAAAATGCGTTTAGTAGCCGATTTAGTAAGAGGCGAACGCGTGGAAAAAGCACTTAACATTTTAAAGTTTAGTTCTAAGGAAGCTTCAAAGCGTTTAGAAACTTTGTTAGTATCTGCAATTGCAAACTGGCAAGCTAAAAATGAAGATGCTTCTATAGAAGAGGCTGAACTTTTTGTTAAAGAGATTAGAGTTGATGGAGGATCTATGTTAAAAAGATTACGTCCAGCACCTCAAGGTCGTGCACACAGAATAAGAAAACGTTCTAACCACGTAACAATCGTAGTTGGAGCTAATAATAATACACAAAGCTAAGATAGATATGGGACAAAAGACAAATCCAATCGGAAATCGCTTAGGAATTATCAGAGGATGGGAATCTAACTGGTATGGAGGTAACGATTATGGAGACAAACTTGCTGAAGATTATAAAATCAGAGAGTATGTACACGCACGTTTATCTAAAGCAAGTGTAAGTAGAGTAATAATCGAAAGAACTTTAAAACTTGTAACCGTTACTATCACAACTGCTAGACCTGGTATAATTATTGGAAAAGGTGGTCAAGAGGTAGACAAGTTAAAAGAAGAACTTAAGAAAATTACTGGTAAAGAAGTTCAGATCAATATCTTTGAGATTAAAAGACCTGAACTAGATGCGTTTTTAGTAGGAACTAGCATCGCTCGTCAAATTGAAAATAGAATTTCATATAGACGTGCAATAAAGATGGCTATTGCTGCTACAATGCGTATGAATGCCGAAGGAATTAAAATTCAAATTAGTGGTCGTTTAAATGGTGCTGAAATGGCACGATCTGAACACTATAAAGATGGACGTATTCCTTTATCTACTTTTAGAGCCGATATTGATTATGCTTTAGTTGAGGCACACACTACTTATGGTAGACTTGGTGTTAAAGTATGGATCATGAAAGGTGAAGTATATGGTAAAAGAGAACTTTCTCCTCTTGTTGGATTATCTAAGAAGCAAGGAAAAGGTGGACGAGGCGGAAGAGATAATAAGAATCAATCTCGTCGTAGAAAGTAATTTTTTAAATAACAAGAAAAATGTTACAGCCTAAAAAAACAAAATTTCGTAAACAACAAAAAGGACGTATGAAAGGTAATGCCGGAAGAGGGCACCAACTATCTAACGGAACTTTTGGAATAAAATCACTTGATTCGAACTTTTTAACTTCGCGTCAAATAGAAGCAGCTCGTATTGCAGCTACTCGTCACATGAAAAGAGAAGGGCAACTTTGGATAAAGATATTTCCAGATAAGCCTATTACAAAGAAACCTCTCGAAGTACGTATGGGTAAAGGTAAAGGAGCCGTAGAATATTGGGCAGCAGTTGTAAAACCAGGTAGAGTCCTTTTTGAAATAGGAGGAGTGCCATTAGACGTTGCAAAAGAAGCATTACGTTTAGCAGCACAAAAGTTACCTGTAAAAACAAAGTTTTTAATCGCTAGAGATTTTGAAGCATAATTTATTGATATTATGAAACAATCAGAAATTAAAGAACTAAGTGTAACCGAGTTACAAGAGAAATTCGGTGAGACAAAGAAGAGTTATTCAGACCTAAAAATGGCACATGCAATATCTCCTTTAGATAACCCAATTCAATTACGATCTGTAAGAAGAGATGTAGCTAGATTGGCAACGGAATTAACTAAAAGAGAATTACAATAATTCTGCTGAAAGATGGAAAAAAGAAACTTAAGAAAAGAACGTATAGGAATAGTTACTAGTAACAAAATGATGAAATCAATTGTTGTTGCCGAAGTAAAAAAAGTGAAACATCCTATGTACGGAAAGTTCGTTTTAAAAACGAAGAAATACGTAGCACACGACGAAACAAACGACTGTAACATTGGTGATACAGTAAAGATCATGGAAACTAGACCTTTATCTAAATCTAAATGTTGGAGATTAGTTGAAATAATTGAAAGAGCGAAGTAATTATGGTACAACAAGAATCAAGAATAAAAGTAGCAGATAACACTGGAGCAAAAGAAGTTTTAGTAATCCGTGTTTTAGGAGGTACTAAAAGAAGATATGCTTCTGTAGGTGATAAAGTTGTTGTTTCTGTTAAAGATGCAACTCCTAATGGAAACATTAAGAAAAAGGCAGTTTCTACAGCAGTTGTTGTACGTACTAAAAAAGAAGTAAGACGTCCTGATGGATCTTATATAAGATTCGACGATAATGCTTGTGTACTTTTAAACCCAACGGGTGAAATGAGAGGAACACGTGTATTTGGACCTGTTGCTAGAGAACTTCGTGATAAACAATTCATGAAAATTGTATCATTAGCACCAGAAGTGCTTTAAGACATTTATAAAGATGACAAAGCTTAAAATAAAATCTGGAGATACTGTAAAAGTAATTGCTGGAGATCACAAAGGATCAGAAGGTAAAGTACAAAAGGTATTTGCAGATAAGAACAAGGCGATCGTTGAGGGCGTGAACATGGTAAAAAAACATACTAAGCCAAGTGCACAAAGTCCTCAAGGAGGAATCGTAGAGAAAGAAGCTCCTATTCAAATTTCAAACTTATCATTGTTAACTTCAAAAGGTGAAGCAACAAGAGTAGGTTATAGAACGGAAGATGGAAAGAAAGTAAGATTTTCAAAAAAATCAAACGAAGTAATATAGTTATGGCATATTCACCTAGACTTAAAGAAGAGTATAAAAGCAAAGTAATTGCAGCTCTTACAGAAGAATTTGGTTATAGTAATGTAATGCAAGTACCTAAACTTAAAAAGATAGTTTTATCTAGAGGAGTTGGTGCTGCAGTTGCAGATAAAAAATTAGTTGACTACGCTTTAGACGAGTTAACAACTATAACAGGACAGAAAGCTATCGCTACATTGTCTAAAAAGGATGTTGCAACTTTCAAATTACGTAAAGGTATGCCAATTGGTGCTATGGTTACGTTAAGAGGAGAAAGAATGTACGAGTTTTTAGACCGTTTAGTAACTTCAGCTTTACCACGTGTTAGAGATTTCAATGGTATAAAAGCTAAAGGTTTTGATGGAAGAGGTAACTACAATTTAGGAGTTGTAGAGCAAATTATATTTCCAGAATTAGATATTGATAAAATCAATAAAATCTCAGGAATGGATATTACATTTGTAACTTCTGCTGAAACTGATAAAGAAGCAAAATCATTATTAACAGAATTAGGTTTACCTTTTCAAAAGAACTAAGATATGGCTAAAGAATCAATGAAAGCCCGTGAGGTGAAAAGAGCTAAAACAGTAGCTAAATATGCTGAGAAACGTAAAGCTTTAAAAGAAGCTGGAGATTATGAAGCATTACAAAAGTTACCCAAAAATGCTTCTCCAGTTCGTATGCACAATAGATGTAAATTAACTGGAAGACCTAAAGGTTACATGCGTACATTTGGTATTTCTCGTGTAACGTTCAGAGAAATGGCTAACCAAGGTTTAATACCTGGCGTTAGAAAGGCAAGTTGGTAAAAATTTAAATTGGTCTAAGGTTTGTAATAACGCGAAAACCAAGTCCACAAATTAATAAATATGTATACAGATCCAATTGCAGATTACCTTACAAGAGTTAGAAACGCTGTGCGTGCTAACCATAGAGTAGTGGAAATTCCTGCATCAAATTTAAAAAAGGACATAACTAAAATATTATTCGATCAAGGATATATATTAAGTTATAAGTTCGATGATTCTTCAGTACAAGGAACTATTAAAATAGCCCTTAAGTACAATAAAGAAACAAAAGAACCAGTAATTAGAAAATTACAAAGAATCAGTAAACCTGGTTTGCGTTTATATTCTGGTTCAACTGAATTACCTCGTATTCTTAACGGTTTAGGTATTGCTATAGTTTCTACTTCTCATGGAGTAATGACTGGTAAGCAAGCACAACGTGAGAATGTAGGTGGTGAAGTTTTATGTTACGTTTACTAATCTATAAAACAAGAAAGAGATGTCAAGAATAGGAAATAATCCAGTGGCAATTCCAGAAGGAGTTACTATAGAAGTAAAAGATAACGTTATTACAGCAAAAGGTAAGTTAGGTGAACTAACTCAGTCTTATAATACTGTAGAGGTTAAAGTTGAAGAAGGAAATGTGTTAGTAACACGTTCTTCTGATAATAAAGAAAGTAAAGCTAAGCACGGTTTATACAGATCACTTGTCAACAATATGGTTGCAGGTGTATCAAAAGGTTGGACAAAAGAGCTTGAGCTAGTAGGAGTAGGATATAGAGCAAGTAACCAAGGTCAGAGACTAGAATTAGCCTTAGGTTTTTCTCATAACATTGTTTTGAGCGTAGCACCAGAAGTGAAAGTGGAAACAGTTTCAGATAAAGGTAAAAATCCAATCATTAAGTTAACATCTCACGACAAACAACTTGTTGGACAAGTAGCTGCTAAAATTCGCGGATTTAGACCACCAGAGCCTTATAAAGGAAAAGGTGTGAAGTTTGTAGGTGAAGTACTAAGAAGAAAAGCTGGTAAATCAGCATAATAATTAAGTTATGGCGTTAACAAAAAACGAAAGAAGACTAAGAATTAAAAACAGAATCCGTAAGGTTATATCTGGTACAGAAGCAAAACCAAGATTAGCTGTTTTTAGAAGTAATAAAGAAATTTATGCTCAAGTAGTTGATGATGTTACAGGTAAAACTTTAGCAGCAGCATCCTCAAGAGATAAAGACATTAGTTCTGTAAAAGGTAACAAAAGTGAAGCTGCTACATTAGTAGGTAAATCAGTTGCCGAAAAAGCAATTAAAGCAGGAGTAAGCACTATCGCTTTTGATAGAGGTGGATACCAATATCATGGTAGAGTAAAATCATTAGCTGAAGGAGCTAGAGAAGCAGGACTTAAATTCTAAGAAATTATGTATAAAAAATACAGAAGTGCAGAGTTAGTAAAACCAAGTGGATTAGATCTTAAAGATCGTTTAATTGGTGTACAAAGAGTTACTAAGGTAACTAAAGGTGGTAGAGCATTTGGTTTTTCAGCAATCGTAGTTGTTGGAGATGAAGCAGGTGTTGTAGGACATGGTTTAGGAAAGTCTAAAGATGTAGCAAGTGCAATTGCAAAAGCTATTGAAGACGCTAAAAAGAACCTAGTTCGTATTCCTATTATAAAAGGAACTTTACCTCATGAACAAAAAGGTAAATATGGTGGAGGAAGTGTAAATATAATTCCTGCAGCTCCTGGTACAGGAGTAATTGCTGGTGGAGCTGTAAGAGCAGTTCTTGAAGCAGTTGGAGTACACGATGTATTATCTAAGTCTCAAGGATCATCAAACCCACATAATGTAGTAAAAGCTACCTTTGATGCATTATTGCAATTAAGAAGTGCTCAAACTATTGCTCGTGAAAGAGGTATATCTTTAGAGAAAGTTTTTAACGGTTAATATTTACAGAAATGGCAAAAATAAAAGTAACAAAAGTTAAGAGCGCAATTAACCGTACTAAAAGACAAAAGTTAACATTATTAGCTTTAGGACTAAAAAAAGTAGGTCAAACTATTGAGCACGATAACACTCCTAATATTTTAGGAATGATTAGAAAAGTTAATCACTTAGTTTCTGTTGAAGAAACTAAATAACAATATACTGAAAAATGAATTTAAGTAATTTAAAACCTGCAGAAGGTTCAGTAAAAAATCAAGGTAAAAGAATAGGTAGAGGTCAAGGTTCTGGAAAAGGTGGTACTGCAACACGTGGTCACAAAGGAGCAAAATCTCGTTCTGGTTATTCTAAGAAGGTTGGTTTTGAAGGTGGTCAAATGCCACTTCAGAGACGTGTACCTAAATTTGGTTTTACAAATATCAATCGTATAGAGCATCAAGGTATTAACTTAGATACGCTTCAGAAATTGGTAGATGATAAGAAAATTAAGGATACATTAGATTTTGAAACTATTGTTTCTCTAAGGTTAGCTGGTAAAAACGAGCTTGTAAAAATCTTAGGAAGAGGAGAGTTGAAATCTAAATTAACTGTAACTGCACATAAATTTACTGCTACTGCAAAAGCCGCTATTGAAGCTGCTGGAGGAAAAGCAGTAACTTTATAAGATCTACTAAAGCATATGAAATTTATAGAAACGATAAAGAATGTTTGGAAAATCGAGGAACTAAGAAACCGTATCGTATTTACTTTAGGTTTATTATTAGTTTATCGTTTTGGAGCACAAGTTGTTTTACCAGGTATTGATGCTACACAATTAGCAAGTTTACAAGAACAAGCAGGTAATGGAGGAATATTTGGTTTATTAAATGCCTTTACAGGTGGAGCTTTTGCAAATGCATCAGTTTTTGCTTTAGGTATTATGCCTTATATCTCTGCTTCAATTGTAGTTCAGTTAATGGGAATAGCCATTCCTTATTTACAGAAATTGCAAAAAGAAGGTGCTAGTGGACAAAAGAAGATAACTCAAATAACAAGATGGTTAACTATTGGTATCTGT
The DNA here is from genome assembly GCF_023299985.1 of Lacinutrix sp. GTDB lineage: Bacteria > Bacteroidota > Bacteroidia > Flavobacteriales > Flavobacteriaceae > Lacinutrix. Next base: position 12,720 of record NZ_JALZVX010000011.1, read on the forward strand.
TTAGTGCAGGCACCTGGTTATTTAGCTAGTTTACAACCAATGTTTGGCATTCCAAATTCTGCCTTTTTACTAGGGCAAGGTGGTGTTTTCTATTTTTCATCTATAGTAATATTAGTTACAGGTTGTATTTTTGCTATGTGGTTAGGAGAGAAAATTACAGATAAAGGAATTGGTAATGGTATTTCATTATTAATTATGGTTGGTATTATTGCAACATTACCTAAATCTTTCTTACAAAACATGAGTGCTAGATTTACATCAGGAAATGGAGCTATGATGATTCTTTTTGAAATAGTAATATGGTTTGCAATTATTGCAGCATCTATTCTATTAGTTATGGCTGTTAGAAAAATAGCTGTACAATATGCAAGAAGATCTGCAACTGGAGGATACGAGAAAAATGTATTTGGTGGTGCAAGACAATTTATACCATTAAAACTTAATGCTTCTGGAGTAATGCCAATTATATTTGCTCAAGCAATTATGTTTGTGCCAGGTTTAATAGGAAGTTCATCTTTATTAAAAGAAACTACAACTGGTCAATGGATGGTTGCTAACTTTGCTGATATGTTTGGATTATGGTATAATGTCGTTTTTGCATTATTAATTATAATATTTACCTATTTCTATACAGCTATTACTGTGCCTACAAATAAAATGGCTGACGATTTAAAACGTAGTGGTGGTTTTATACCAGGAATACGTCCAGGTGGTGAAACATCAGAATATTTAGACAAAATAATGTCACAAATAACATTACCAGGATCAATATTCTTAGCGTTGATTGCTATCTTCCCAGCATTCGTTTTTAGTTTAATGGGAGTTCAGTCAGGTTGGGCATTGTTTTTTGGAGGAACATCGTTATTAATTATGGTTGGAGTTGCAATCGATACTATGCAACAAGTAAATTCTTATTTGTTAAATAGACACTATGATGGCTTAATGAAAACTGGTAAAAATAGAAAAGCAGTAGCTTAATATTATACTATGGCAAAACAAGCAGCAATAGAACAAGACGGAACAATTATAGAGGCATTATCTAATGCAATGTTTCGTGTAGAATTAGAAAACGGTCACATTGTGACGGCACACATATCAGGTAAAATGCGTATGCATTACATTAAGTTGTTACCAGGTGATAAAGTAAAATTAGAAATGAGTCCTTACGATTTAACTAAGGCTCGAATAACTTATAGATACTAACAGAGATGAAAGTAAGAGCATCAGTTAAAAAGAGAAGCGTAGATTGTAAAATTGTACGTAGAAAAGGAAGACTTTACGTCATTAACAAAAAGAATCCTAGATTCAAACAAAGACAAGGATAATTATGGCTAGAATTGCAGGTGTAGACATACCAAAAAACAAAAGAGGAGTTATTTCATTAACTTATATCTACGGAGTAGGTAGAAGTAGAGCTCAAGAAATTTTAGCAACAGCTAAAGTAGATGAAAGTATCAAAGTTCAAGATTGGGACGATGATCAAATAGCAGCCATTCGTGAGTCTGTTGGTACATTTACTATCGAAGGTGAATTACGTTCTGAAACACAATTAAACATTAAGCGATTAATGGATATTGGATGTTACAGAGGTATTCGTCATAGAGTTGGTTTACCTTTAAGAGGTCAACGTACTAAAAACAACTCTAGAACAAGAAAAGGTAGAAGAAAAACTGTTGCTAACAAGAAGAAGGCAACTAAATAATAATTAGAAATTTGGTCTTTAGTGTTTAGACGTTGGAAAGAATCTGTTTGAAATTATTTAGGTTTAGGATTCTAGCGACTATCAACTAACTACTTAGAACTATAGAAATATGGCAAAGACAAATGCAAAATCAACTAAAAAACGTAAAGTTATAGTTGAATCTGTTGGAGAAGCGCACATTACTGCGTCTTTTAACAACATAATTATCTCATTAACAAACAAAAAAGGTGACGTTATTTCATGGTCATCTGCAGGTAAAATGGGATTTAGAGGTTCTAAAAAGAACACACCTTACGCAGCTCAACTGTGTGCAGAAGATGCATCAGGAGTAGCTAAAGAAGCTGGATTAAAAAAAGTAAAAGTTTACGTTAAAGGACCAGGAAATGGTAGAGAATCTGCTATACGTTCTATTCATAATGCAGGCATTGAAGTAACAGAAATTATTGATGTTACACCATTGCCACATAATGGATGTCGTCCTCCAAAGCGTAGAAGAGTATAATTACATTGCATTATAATGCATGTATTTAATACTTATAAATACAAATCACATAAATTAATATCACCTATAATACATAGGTGATGTTGTTTTTTTATGTAAATTTGCAGACTGAAAAATAATAATTAACAAGTATCAACAGAGAGATCAACGCTAGTCGAAGGATAAGATTAAGACCTTAATTCACCAAGCACTCTCAAAAAACAATTTAAAATGGCAAGATATACTGGTCCTAAAACTAAAATAGCTCGTAAATTTGGCGAAGCTATATTCGGAGATGACAAAGCTTTTGAAAAAAGAAATTATCCTCCTGGACAACACGGAAACGCAAGACGTCGTGGAAAAAAATCTGAATACGCAATCCAGTTAATGGAAAAGCAAAAAGCTAAATATACTTATGGTATTTTAGAAAAGCAATTCAGAAACATGTTTAAAAAAGCAACTGCATCTCCAGGAATTACTGGTGAAGTTTTATTACAACTATGTGAGTCTAGATTAGACAATGTTGTTTTTAGAATGGGAGTTGCACCTACAAGAAGTGCAGCAAGACAATTAGTTTCGCACAGACATATTACTGTAAATGGTGGTTTGGTAAATGTACCATCTTATCATGTTAAAGCAGGAGATGTTATTGCAGTAAGAGAAAAGTCTAAATCTCTTGAAACTATAGATAGATCTTTATCAAACTCAAGTAATGTTTACGAATGGATAACTTGGAATACAGCAACTAAGCAAGGAACTTTTGTTTCTACTCCTGCTAGAATTCAAATTCCAGAAAACATTAATGAGCAATTTATCGTAGAATTATACTCTAAATAATAATTAATAACATTGGTATTTGGCCAAAGGATTTATTAGTGTTCTTCAAACTTTTAAATCGCGCAAC
>NZ_JALZVX010000012.1 GCF_023299985.1 Lacinutrix sp.
TTTTCTTTAGATTGCTTATCTGCCATTACAAAAATACATTTATAACCTTTTATTATGGCTGCTAATGCTAATCCCATTCCTGTGTTTCCAGAGGTTCCTTCTATAATTGTTCCGCCTGGTTTTAATCTACCATCTGCTTCTGCATCTTCAATCATTTGTAATGCCATACGGTCTTTAACAGAGTTTCCTGGATTAAAGGTTTCGTATTTAGAGAGCACCAAACAAGGCAGCTCTGCTGTGAGTTTGTTTAATTTTACTAATGGTGTGTTACCTATAGTTTCTAGAATATTTTCTGCGTAAGTCATGCTGCAAAAATAAGTTAAAAGTTAAAAGCTAAAAATTAAAAGTTGACTTAATTATTTTTATAACTAAACTTGATTTGCGTTAGCGATTGATGCGGCATCCTTTTTTGCAATTAATAGCAAAAAAGATATAGCGGAAAGCGCGACCTTTAGGTAACGCCCAAAAATTAGTAATTAAAAGCTACTCGAAACGGATGGCTTTTATTGGAGAAATTTTTGTAATTATATACGATGGTATAAGTAACATTGTCAAGCAAAGTACAAATGTACCAACATTTAATAGTATAATATAATCGAGACTTATATATACTGGAATTACTTTCATGTAATATTGTTCTGGGTTTGGGAAGCTTAAAAAACTAAACTGTTTTTGCGCAAATAACAGGCTTAAACCTATTAGATTTCCCCAAAACAAACCTTTAATTATAAGGTAGGTTGCGTTGTAAACAAATATTTTTCTAATGCTATTGCTACTACTTCCTAGAGCTTTTAAAATACCAATCATTTGTGTGCGTTCTAGAATGAGAACGAGAAGAGCGGTTATCATGTTAATGCCTGCAACAAGAATCATGATACCAATAATACCTGCTATGTTTTTGTCGAAAATACTAATCCAATCGAATACCAACCAAAATTTTTGTTTTACAGACTCTACATTTAAAGTAGAAGGTGTTTCTTTAAAAATTTCAATAGTTTTTTGTTCTATAACATCGAAATCGTTTATAAAAATTTCGAAATTTCCTATTTGGTCTGGTTCCCATTTGTTTAAACGCTGAATGTGCTTGATATCTCCAATAGCAAACTGCTGGTCGAATTCTTTAAACCCAGAATTATAAATACCTACAATTTCGTAGGTTAAAGGCCTTGGTGGCTTATTTAAATCTTCTCTTAAAAAATATGCGGTTACTTTATCGCCAACTTGTAGGTTAAGCCTTTTAGAAAAATATTCTGAAATTAAAAGCTCTGCACTTAGTTTTTGCGTGTAGTTTGGTAATACTCCATCTACTAAATACTCTTTTAAATATTGCCAATCGTAATCTGTTCCAACACCTTTTATAACAACACTCTCGAAAGTATCTGGCTGCCTAAAAACAGCATGTTTTGTTGCCACACCTTGAATGTGTTTTATACCTTTTACTCTATTAAAATTTGGGTAAAAATCTTGATTTATAGAAATAGGATTTTCGCTTTCTTGAGAGTTATTAGTGTCGTAATTGGTAATCGTTGCGTGACCGTTAAAGGCTACCACTTTATCTCTTATTTTTTGCTGGAGACCAATTCCTGTGGCAATAGCTATCATCATTACAATAATGCCAAGTGCAATTGCTACTATTCCAATTTTTATTATTGGAGCAGATATGCTACTTTTATACGCTTTACTGTCGATAATGCGTTTGGCTATAAAGTATTCGAAATTCAAAATGTTATGAGTGTACAATTAATGTGGTGTAAAAATACAGTTTTATTATTTCTTTTTTTAGGAATTTCTTGCGGAAGTACTGATAGGCTAAAAGATAAAAATAAAACGCTAATAGTTGCTACTCAAAGTGATAATACTGAGGCTTCTAATAATGAGGTCCTTAAACAAATTCAGGATGATGACGAGCCAATTATTATTGGAGCTAACCAAACTGAGGCGTATTTACCATTATTACATGGGAAACGTGTTGGTGTTGTAGCTAACCAAACAAGTGTTGTTTTTAAGAATGATATTGCAACGTCGCAAATGCCTAACAATGATAGATACATACATTTAGTAGATTCTCTTCTTGCTTCAAAAATTAAAGTTAAAAAAGTATTTGCTCCAGAACATGGTTTTAGAGGTAAAGCTGATGCAGGAGAAGTAGTTAAAGATGGTTTAGATACCAAAACAGGTTTACCTATTATATCGCTTTACGGAAAGAATAAAAAACCTTCTCCAGAGCAGTTAAAAGGTTTAGATGTTGTGGTTTTCGATATACAAGATGTTGGCGCACGTTTTTACACGTATATCTCATCGCTACACTATGTTATGGAAGCCTGTGCAGAACAGAATATTCCGGTAATAATTCTTGATAGGCCAAACCCAAATGGACATTATATAGATGGACCAATTTTAGAAGAAGCGCATAAAAGCTTTATTGGTATGCATCCTATTCCAGTGGTTCATGGCATGACGATTGGAGAATACGCACAAATGATTAATGGAGAAGCTTGGCTAAATAATAATTTAAAATGTAAACTTACTGTTATTAAAATGAAACACTACACGCATAACTCAACTTATAGTTTACCTATTAAACCATCACCTAATTTACCAAACGATATTGCAATAAACCTATATCCAAGTCTTTGTTTTTTTGAAGGCACTAACGTTAGTGTTGGACGTGGTACAGAGTTACAGTTTCAAATTTATGGTTCTCCTATTTTACCAAAAACCAATTTTAATTTTACACCACAACCAAATTTTGGAGCTAAGTATCCAAAACACAAAAACAAAGTTTGTAATGGTTACAATCTAACAGGATCACCAAAGTTTGATGCGCTTGATCTTAGCTTCATAATTAATGCTTATAACACGAGTAAGGATAAAAGTAGTTTCTTTTTATCTAATGGGTTCTTTACCAAGTTGGCTGGCACAAAAAAACTACAAGAACAAATTGAAACGGGTGAAACTGTAGAAAATATAAAAGCCACCTGGAAAGATGGCTTAGATAATTTTAATAAAGTACGTACTAAATATTTACTATATAATTAGTTGTTATATCGCGTTCCGTTTGGACGAAGATTTTTCTCTCTGTACTCTGCACGAGTTTCCTTTTCAATATTTTTGTTGTTTTCGTTAGAAAGATTGTATGTTACTTTTTTAACAACTATCATTGTTGATGCTCTAGTAGGCTTATTTACAACTCTAGTGTTTTTAGCTACTGCTCTATCTTTTTCGTTTTTAAGACGTGCTGCTTTTTTAGCCTCTTCTCTTTCTGCTGCTATCTCAAATACATTCTTTTTATTGACATTAGATACTACTCTTGGTTCACGTTGCTTACGTGTTTTAACTGGTTGTTTATTAGGTGTTGCTTTTTTTCTAGTTACTCTTGGCTTAGCTACTGCTACGCGAGTATCTTTCTCTTTTGTAACCCTAGGTTTTTTCTTAAGTGGCTTAATATTTCTAGCGACTTGTTCTTTTTCACTTAAGCTAGATCTTAATATACTCTCTTCTAAATCTGCAATTGCATTTTCTGGCCTAGCAATATCGTCTACACGCTTAACGCCTAGAGCAATAATTTTATCTTCTCTATAAACTGCTATAGTGTATCTTCCTTTTTTAAAATGGTATAGTGGAATTTTAATTTCTGGTGCATCAACATCAATAATAACAGAGTCTTTTTCATCGTGACTTAAAAAAGTAACGCGCAAAATATTTTTATCACTTTTAAGTGTTAATGTATCTAGTGCAAAGTTTAATGATTGTTCTAAACCGGCTGCTTGTTCGTTAACATTCTTTTGAATATCTGTAACCGCTTTTTTTTGAGAGTAACTTGACAAGCTTAAAAACAAAGCTAGTATAAGTAATGTTAGGTTTTTCATGTATAAAATTATTTACTAATTATTAAATTTTGCTAAAAATCAATTAGTACTTTGGGAGTACAAAAATAAAGAAAAAGGCATTTAACTCTTTATATTTAGTATTTAATTTAAAATAATTTAGTCGAAAAGTGTAATATACTCGCTGAAATACAATTTCAACTGATAATCAACAACTTAACTAATTGTTAGCATTAATTACTAGTTATAAAGCAATGATTGTACCAAAAAAGATGAATAAGAAACACTTCATAGTGTATTATAATATATACATATATATCGATATACTATTCAATAATTTTATTTGTAGGTGCTTTATCTTTATTAAAAGGCTGCTTTAAAAGATGTCTTAAATTTGCGTTTTCTTCGACATTTGGAAAGGTATCTACTCCGTAAATAATTTTTGTTCTATCCAAGTGCATATATGTTCCAAAAAAACGATCCCAAATCGAAAAGATGTTTCCATAATTAGAATCGGTATATGGCAACATATAATGATGGTGTACTTTGTGCATATCTGGAGACACAATAATGTAACTCAATACTTTATCTAGTTGCTTAGGCATAGTAATATTTGCATGTGTAAACTGTGTAAATATTAAAGATAGAGATTGGTACAACATAATAACACCTATTGGTGCTCCAATAATAAAAACACCAGCTAAAGTGAATAAAAAGCGTATAATACTCTCTAAAGGATGATGTCTGTTTGCAGTAGTAGTATCTACTTCGTGATCGCTATGATGTACTAAATGCACCATCCATAATACGCTAATTTTATGCTCTGTAAAATGTGCCAAATAAGCGCCAATAAAATCTAATAATAATACTCCTAAAACAACATATAACCAAAAGGGCATTTGTGGTAACCAATTAATAATTCCGAAATTATTAATCGTAACCCAATCTGCTGTTTTTAATAATAAAAAAGCTAGAGTAAAATTAATTATAATGGTTGTTAGGGTAAAAAACAGGTTTGGTATTGCATGCTTCCATTTTTTATACTTAAAATTGAATAAAGGCAAAATACCTTCTAAAAGCCAAAAGAATACAATACCTCCAATTAATAAAATACTTCTATGAAGCGATGGAATAGTTTCGAAATAAGTAATTATAGACTCCAATTTTTTTATTTAAAGGTAATTAAAATAGTAATAAGTTGAGCTTATAATTGCAACTCTAAAATATTTAAAATTAACTTAAAGTTTAATACGTTCTTTCATTTTTTCAACAATATTAAAAGCTGCTGGACAAACCGCTACATTTTGTAACGTTAAATTAGAAATTTGCTGAAATTTTTTCCTGTTAGTATGCGGGAATTCTCTACAAGCTTTTGGTCTTACATCATAAATCGAGCAATAATTATCTGTGCCCAAAAACGTACATGGCACACTCTGCAAAACATAATCGTTGTCTTCGTCTATTCTTAAAAACTGTTCTACAAATTTTTGACTTTTCATTTTAAAATGCTTCGCAATTCTATCTACATCTTTATCGGTAAATAAAGGACCTGTAGTTTTACAACAATTAGCACATTCTAAACAATCGGTTTGCGTAAACTCTTTTTCATGCAATTCTTGCATCATGTAATCCAGTTGTTTTGGTGGCTTTTTTTTAAGCTTTGTAAAAAAGGTTTTATTTTCCTTATGCTTATCTTTGGCCAGCTTTGGAAGATTATTAATAATGTCTTGCATAGTACAAATGTAACATTAATGAGTTGTTGAATCAAGTTCAGCATGACAATAAATTGGCAATGAAAGACATCTTCGGAAAAGCCTTATTAGATTTTTACAACGGAAACACTTCTGAAGACATTATTACATGTACAAATATTTCTGGTGATGATGTATTACCTTTAAGTTATTTGTTTAGAAGTTATACATACATGCCAAAACTAGAACAAAAAGCTTTAGAAATGGCTAAAGGAAATCTTCTAGATGTAGGATGTGGTGCTGGAAGCCACTCGCTATATTTACAAGAAAAAGGGTTTAACATTAAAGCTATTGATAGTTCTAAAGGTGCTATTGAAACTTGTAAAAAAAGAGGTGTTTTAAATACTGAATTACTTCCGCTTCTTGAAGAAAAAGAGACTTTTGATACTATTTTACTTTTAATGAATGGTACTGGGATTTTTCAAACTTTAAAAGACGTTCCAAAATATTTAACACACCTAAAAAGTTTGCTAAATAAAAATGGTCAAATTCTAATAGATTCTAGTGACATTAAATACATGTACGAAGAAAAAGATGGCGGATTTTGGCAAGATCTAAACTCTACTTATTATGGTGAGTTAGATTACTTTTTAAGCTATAAAGGTGAAAACGAATTACCAATGAAATGGTTATACCTTGATTTTAAAACATTACAGATTGCCTGTACATCTATTGGATTACAGTGTGAGGAAATTATGAAAGGTGAACATTTTGATTATTTGGCTAGGATTTATATCTAGTGCATAAAAAATAACATTAACTTCCAATTAAAGAGAACGTTAAAAAAATATCGATTATAAGTTATAACCTTTCTCAGACAACTGTGCAATAACACCTCTGTAAGTACCACTACTCCACATTTCGGAAATTTTACTCATAGCCTCGTTCATAGAATCTTGAGAACCTGTTATTTTTCGTCCAGTTTCACTTTTATAAAATTCACCTAAAATAACCTTGTCTCCTTCAGTTAAAGCATCTTTTTTAAACATGTTTTTTCCTGCTTTTGAAGCATACAAAGTATTCATGTTTTTTACATCTTCATGCGTAAAATGCGCTCTGTAAGCAGACACCATCATTTGAGCAAGCTCATCCATGGCATCAGATTTACCTTTTTTCACCTCAGCCCAAACAGTCTCTGGAACGTTTTCATCTGTAAATTGCACTTCTAACATTTGGTACATTTGCTCCATTACATCGTTGTAATAAGACATTGTTCCGTTACTTTTAACACACTTTTTAACAGCTTCACTATAAGCATCTACTTGTGCAAAACTAGCTATAGATAAACTAAAAAATAATAGTAATGTAAATATTCTCTTCATTGGTTTTGTATTTTGTTTTCTAAACTCAATTATTGTGCCACACCATTAATATAGGTTTGCTGCACTTTTGTTAAAGGTATCTTTTCTTCAGGAATTTCCATAATATCTTGATTTAATATTATAAAATCTGCATATTTACCTTCTTCAATACTTCCTTTTTCTTGGTCTTCAAAATTAGCATAAGCAGCCCAAATAGTCATGCCTTTTAAGGTTTCTATTCTAGATAATCCGTTTTCTTTTTGAAAGCCATTTTCAGGAAATCCTTTTAAATCTTTTCTGGCAACTGCTGCGTAAAATGTTAAAAACGGATTAACTTGTTCTACAGGAAAATCTGTTCCAAGTGTCACGCGTCCACTTTTTTCTAATAGTGTTTTGTATGCGTAAGCACCTTTTACGCGATCTTCTCCTACGCGATCTTTAGCCCAATACATATCGCTAGTTGCATGTGTTGGCTGTATTGAAGGTATTATGTTTTCATTTTTAAAATATTCGAAATCATTATCTGTAATCACTTGTGCATGCTCTACTCTCCAACGTCTATTTTTTTTATTTTCCAGAGTTTTCTCATAGGTTTGTAATACAAATCTATTTGCAGAATCTCCAATAGCATGTGTATTCATTTGATAACCTGCTTTTTCAATTCTGAGTGCTAATTTTTTATAATCTTCTGTACCAATTACCATAGCTCCAAAATGATTATGCTCATCGCTGTAAGACTCTTTTAAAGCTGCTCCACGAGAACCTAAAGCTCCATCTGCATACACTTTTACAGACTGCACATTTAGTCTTTCTGTTTTAATTTTACCTTTATTTAAATAGTAATCAAGGTTTTCTTCTTTATTACTAATCATGGCATATACTCGCATTTGTAGCGTATTTGCTTTTTGTAAACTGTCTATAAGCTCTATCACTTGCTTATCTAAACCTGCATCACTAACTGTAGTTAAACCTAAATTAGTGCAAAATTCTTGCGCATCCATTAAAGCATTAATTTGTTGTTGACGTGTTGGTTTTGGAAAAATAGCTTCTACTATTTCCATAGGATTATCGATAAGAACACCTGTTAGTTTTCCATCTATAACTTTAATTTCTCCACCTTCAACTTTAGATTTTGAAGTAATCTTAGCTAAATCTAAAGCAACTTGATTACACAACATAGCATGACCATCTATTCGCGTTAAAGCTACAGGAATGTTAGGATAAAGTTTATCTAAAAGTGCTTTTGTTGGATAGATTTTATCTTCCCAATCATTTTGATCCCATCCTCTACCTATAATAAACGTAGTATTATTTTTATTTTGAAAATCGATAACACGCTTCATCACTTCATCAAAACTAGAAGTACCAACTAAATTTACTGTTTGCCTGTTTAAACCTAATCCATAAAAATGGCAATGTCCATCTATTAATCCTGGTACTACTGCTTTACCTTTTGCGTCAATTATTTCTTTAGCTAAAAAATTTTGTTGTATTTCTAAAGTACTTCCTACGGCTATAAATTTCCCGTCTTTTACAGCAAATGCTTCTGC
>NZ_JALZVX010000013.1 GCF_023299985.1 Lacinutrix sp.
TCGAATTGTATGTAATCTTGTTCTTCCATGTCAATTAATAATTAAGTTGATTAAATTTTGGCGACTCTTGAACCAACTTTGTTAATTGTCCAATGCATAAAGATTTCTTTTTTCTAGCGTAGGCATAAGTTACACCTAAACTTTTTGCAACTTCTTCCATAGATTTTATTTTAAAAGTTGCTTTTATTAAATCTTTACACGCTGTACCTAATTTGCTAAACATCTCGTTAAATAAGGCTTGTTTTTCACCAAATAAAGAGGTTTCAAAGGCGAGTTCTTGTGCGTCGTCATCTTTAGATAAAACTTCTTCGTTAATTGTTACCTCTTTATTATTCTTTTTTTTGAGTTCGTTTAACCACTTACGTTTACAGAGTAAAAAAAAGTAAGCATCGAAAGGACAGGTAAGCTTTAGTCCTTTTTCTTTTGCTTGATTATATATAGTGACTATAGTGTCTTGAATGATGTCTTGTGCTTGGTCTGCGTTTCCACTATTCTGCTTTATGTAGTTTACCACCTTTGGCACAAAGGTATCGTAGATGGCTTGTATAATAAAGGAGTTGTTATTTAAAAGTCCATCGACATATTTTTGATCTTCGTGAATTTTTTTTTCACTCATAACTCCTTGTTTTTCGGTTAGTTTCCAACGAATTTAAAAAAAATTTAGAAAAAAGAGGTAACAATTTTTAAATGGTTTTGATATAAGGTTGTAAAAGGCAAAACGCCAAAAACAATTAAACATATTATAAAACAATAAACATTATGAAAAATTCAATTTTAATTATCGCAACAATAGTATTTAGTTTTTTAAACGTAAACGCTACAAATTTAAAAACGACACTAAACACTGAAACACGTGTAGAAATTACAAAAGATGAAATAGTAGAAATTTTTGATTGGAGAGTAAAAACAACAACAGGAGAATTTTCTGGAACAGCAACAACATTATTTGATGCTAAAAAAAGAGCTAATATGGTTGGACAAGGTACTGTAGTTATAGCGCAAAAAATCACCAACTACTTCGTGTTAAAAAGCGACATGCAATCTCAAGATAACAGAGTTTATTTCTGGGAAGTGAAAAGTGAAAAAGGTTACGCAAAAGGTTTTAGTTCTAGTGAATTTTCAGCTAAAAAAATGATGTCTTTAGTAGCAAAAGGAGACATAGTGTCTTACAGAATTATAGAAAATAAAAAATAATCACTCAAATAGGGTAACAAAATGGTTGCCCTATTTATATAAAGATGTATAACAAATTAAAACATTAGAAATTATGAAAAATTTAAACAAAGTATTAGGATTAGTATTAGTAACTTTATTATCATTCACAAGTTGTGACCCAAATGAGGGAGATAATATAAATGACAACAACGAAGTTTTAGGTTATAACGATATTAATGGCTTTTTTGAAGCCAATGGAGTGCAAAATCAAAATTTCACAATCGACGCAACAACTGGAGGAAGCGTAGCAGGTAATGATGGAACAGTAGTAACTTTCCCTCCTAACGCTTTTGTAGATGGAAATAATAATCCAGTAACAGGAATAGTAGATGTTTCAATTAAGGAGATTTTTACTCCAAGCCAGATGATTTTATCTAACAAACCAACAAATGCAATTAACTTTTCTAGTGAAAACACTTTTCTATTGTCTGAAGGAGAAACAGAAGTTGAAATTTCTCAAAATGGAAATGAAGTAGCTATTGCAAGTGGAATTAACTACCAAATATCTGTTCCATCTGCTGGTGGATTAGATAATGAGATGTTACCATTTACAGGAACAACATCTAACGAAGAAGGTATTGTTTGGAATCCAACAAGTGACGTTGGTGTCGCTGGAAACGGCATGCAATATGTATCTGCTCCTGCATCTTACATTTACGATGTTTTTGATACTGGATGGTCTAACTGCGATAAGTTTTACAGCTATCCAGGAAACAAAACTACTAACTACATAAATTTATCTAATAGTCCAAACATGGCTGAAACTGTTATTTTCTTAGTTTTTGAAGAAAACAACCTTCCTGCTGTAGTTAAATTTAGTACCATTTATGCTAATGGAATTCAAAGTTATGTAGACATGCTTCCAGAAGGATTAGATGTTACTTACATAGCAATCACCTTAGAAAACAACCAGCAATATTTGGCAATGGAAAATATAACTATTAGTGATGAAGAAGAAATAACGTTAAGCTTTGAAGCCAAGTCTACACAAGAAATCTTGGATGCTTTAGCAATATTAGATTAAAACACGTTACCATAAAAACTACATTTAATTTAAAGGTCAGAAATTAATTTTTCTGGCCTTTTCTTTTTAAAAACTTTTAAGAAGAGGGTAACAAAATAATTGTTGTGTTTATATAAAGGTGAAGCACATTAAAACCAATGATTATGAAACATATAGAATTAGTAAACGAACAAATATTATTTTTTGCTATTAGATTAGTAATTTTATTAAGTCTTTTAGCATCAATTGCATAAAACCTATAAATAAAATCTTCTTAACAGATAGTCAACTCAAAACAGCAAGTAATAGCATAGGTTTAAAAAATGAACAACTAATAATTTAACTTCGTTAATAATGTATTTAGAAAGATGAAATTCTGTTTTTGTATATTTAAAATCTATAACCTATCGCTATTATGAAGAACCAATTAATTTTTTTCATTTTTATTGTTTTATCCCAAACTGCTTTTAGTCAAGACATAAAAGTAATGGATACAACTAGAAGAGTTGCTAGCATTACTTATAGTAAAAATGGCACAGAAGTAAAATTTACACCAAAAACACCAGCTTTAACTCAAATTGCTGGAGCTCCAAAAGCATTTTACAAACACTTTTGGGAATTTGGTGATGGTGATTATAGTAATGAAGAATCGCCAATTAAGCAATACAAAAAACAAGACGAGTACGAAGTAAAGTATTGGGCAACCAATGTTTACGATACGGGAAAACCACCAACTTCAAGACCTAAAAAAATAAAAATTGATAATACTAGTGCCTCAGCAGAAGATTCTGCTTCCATGACAGATGATATTGAGCTTACTCGAAATCGAGAACCAATGCCAAGCGAAGAAATGGTAGTAGTTATGAGCTATAAAAACTATAAAGATTATGCTACAAGCGGAACACTTCATCTTTACTTTAATGAACAAAAATATAGAGCAGATAATTTTGAATTAGCAGACACCAGAGTTTATAATAATGAAAGAGAGATTGAAACTACAGATTTTGTATTTACAAACGATGTTGATGATGAAAGTGGTTTTTATGCCTCTTCAAAAAATAAAATCAATTTACTGCGTGCACGTTTTAGAGATTCTACAGAAAAAGAAGATTTAGAACTTACTCTGGCCGAAACCAAAACACTATATAAAAAATCGAGTACTATAGAATTCGATAATATGAAACCAAACGAAGAGCGTAATATTTTCTATACCTTTAAAACAACACCAGAAATGTTGAAGGATACGAGTGCTATTATTTCGATAAGGAGCATTTATATTCCAGATAACAACTATAAAACACATAAAGTAAAAAACATGGAAATGGAGATTGTAACCTCTCACGATCCTAACAAAATGTCTTCTAACTCCACTTTTTTAAATTACAGGTTAGTACGTGCTAAAAGACCAAAATTTAAAATTAGATTTCAAAATAATGGTGAAGGTCCAGCAAGTACTATTAGGTTAGAAACAGATATTCCAGACATGTTCGATAAAGGCACTATTAATGTGGAAGACATGTATCCTAAAGTAAAAATTTGCCCAAAACAGGAAGTTAGTTACAGTTGCTTAGATACTGCATACACTAACAAGCAAGCCATTTTTACATTTAAAAACATCTATCTTCCTGGTAGCGAACAAAAAAATGTAAAAGATTACGATTCTACTCAAGGTTTCGTGAAGTATAGTTTAAAGTTTAGTAAAGATTTTCATAAACAAAAAACCAAATCTAAAACGGCTATTATTTTCGATAAAAACGAACCCATAATTACCAACTACTCAACCACTCGCTTTTTACCAGGTATTTCTATTGGTGCAAAAGCAGGTTATAATTCGTTTAGTGATTTGGAAGATTCTAAAAGTTATTTTGTGGGTGCAACTATTTCACCTTACAAATCTTATAAATGGTATTGGCAAGTAGAATTATTAAATAGTTTTCACCAATATACAGGAAATACAACTGTAGAAGAACGCATAGAAGATAGTCCTACTGGAATTGTAAATACTCGAACAACCAACACAACAACTTTCGATAATGTGGATTGGGAAATACCAATTTTAGCCAGATATAATATTAATAATTATATTGGTTTAGGAGCTGGCTTACAAGGCATGTTTTCATTAAGCGAAGAAAATACCGAAAGCGAAACCGTTGAGCGTGCCCAAGTTTTAAATAACGGTGATTTGGGAGAATATAGTACAATTAGTGAAACAGAAAACAGTACCAAATCTGGGTTTTCAAATTTTAGAAGCGGTTTTTTAATTGAAGCTACAGCTGGATTTGCAAGAATTGGACCTAGCGTTGGCGCACGATATGTTATTAATTTTAAAGAAGATTTTAACTATATGCAATTCTACGCTATCTGGAAATTCTAACATTAAAGATGTTAAGCGTCTTTTAGCAATTTACTCTTATGTTTTTATTGTTTTCTATAAATTTTTAAAATGAAAAACCACTTACTCGTTATCTGTTTTCTGTGCTTCGGAAGTGTTTTTTCGCAAAGCTTAGAAGATAGAATTTATAATGCAACTGATGCTTTTAACAATACAAAATCTACTGAAACACTAATTACTTTAGATAATAGCATTTCACTATTTGAAAGCGAATTATCTACAACAGACGATTACTTTTCGTTTGTAAATCTATTAGTTAACAAAGCGCATTATTTAAAATCGGTTAGCAAAAATACGCAAGCAATAAAAAGCTATGAAAAAGCATGGCAGCTTTATACGAACAAAAAAATTGGATTAGTTTACAAGTTCAATATTGTAGATTTTTGTCTCATTCCATTAGGTGTACTTTATAATAAAATAGGAGACCACACAAGTGCCGAAAATATTATAAAAACTTACATAGCAATAGCCGAAAAAAACAAAAATAATACACAACGTGTTTCTGGTGCTGTAAATCTATCGCGTTTATATCAAACTATTGGTAGGCACAAATTAGCAATCGATATCGCAAATTATGGACTCACCATAAAACAAGCCAATACACAACAAAAACGTAAGTTAAAAAGTATAAAATCTAGAAGTCAACTTAGGTTAAAACAACCAATAGCGCTTTTAAATAATGATATTATAGTTCCTAATATTAAACCACAATCTATCGAAGAACATGAATTGGCTTATGAGTTAGCAATGCAACAAAAAGAGTACTCTTCAGCTTTAAAAAGCTTTAAAACTTTAAAACTACTTAAAACTAATGCATTGTCTTCAGCAACTACTCATGCAAAAATTTATACAGAAGAAGCACAACTTTACTATCTTTTAAATAAAAAAGAAGAGGCTATAAAAAGTCTAAAATATGGCTTGAAAGCGTTACTGCCTAATTACGATTCTAATGTGTTTCCAACAGAAACAGACTTGTATCCAGAAAATGCTTTTATTGGTATTTTCGATTTGTTTGCTGAATTAGAAACCAATCCAGAAAAAGCAATAGACTATTACAACTTAAGCTTTTATGTTAGCGATTTGTTAGCACAAAACGTTACCAGTCAAGAAGGTAAATTATTGTTGTTAAATGAAAAAAGAAAGCGTAGCGAAAAAAGCATCGACTTATTACATTATTTACAAAAAACAAGTGACGACTCAAAACATACGTTACATGCACTACAACTTTCCGAACGCTATAAAGCCTCCATTTTAAAAGAAATAGTTGGTAAAAAAGAATTATTAAAGAGTAATCCTAACGATTCGCTTTTACTAAAACAACAATCACTTTTAAAAAATCAAGAGCAACTTACCAATAAATTAATAAGAACGCCTTTTTCTAATTTTAGCAAAGCAGAAAAACTAGACCTAAGAGAGCAATTAGCTTCCATAAATATTCAATTAAAAAATTTGAAAGATAAAATTGAAAATAAATATGCTATCGCATCCAGCAGCAGTTTAGATCAATTAAAGCTTAAATCTAAATTAACAGAAGACAAAGCAACACTTGTAAATTATTTTTATGGCAAACATGCTATTTATCAAATTATAGTTTCATTTAAAGTAACTGCATTTAATAAGATTCCTTTAAACAAAACCAATACTCAAACTATAAAACGTTTTATTCAATATTTCGATAGTCCTTCAAATATAAATAATAACATTTC
>NZ_JALZVX010000014.1 GCF_023299985.1 Lacinutrix sp.
AGTAAAGGTTAGAAATTCTCAAATATTAGTTAGTAATGGTAATATGTATTTTGGAAAAGATGGCAAAACAGACTATATAGTTGAAGAAAACAAAAAACCAATTGAGTTTGTTGTTTATAGTACTACAATTTTAAATACTTTAGAATTAATTAATACTGAAACAAAGGAAAAATATCAAATAGAGATTACAGATTCTAAAAAAGACGACATGTCTGGTGCTTATGTTGGAATTGGATATACCTCTACTTTATTAAAAGGAGAATATAATTTGAGCACAAAAAGTAATGACTTTTTATTATTTGCAAATAATAGTGAGACTTCTACTGCGTTTGCTTTAAATTTAAATTTTAACGAAAAAGAAGGCTATAATGGAGAGGTTTTAGAAATAGGTATTGCAAATAAAGACAATGCTATTAATTTTGATGCTGTTAGTGTAGTGGCAAGCCTATCTGAAGTTGCTTCAGGACATGATAAACAAATAGCGATAGATAGAGTGAAAATTAACGAGTATGCTTTTAAGCCAACTAGCAAAGAAGGTATGTTTGCAGTTTCATTTCCTAATTTAAATCCAGGTAGTGTATATTCTATTAGAGTAGAAGCGAAAGCAAAAAATGGAGACGTTTTATTGTCTAGAAACATTGTAAAAACGTTTTATGTACGTCAAGATATACAGATGCAAAATGTATCTGTAAAAGAAGAAATTACTCCTGTAAAAGATAATATTAACATGGGAAGTATAGAGCTATATCCAAATCCAGCTTCTGGTGTTGTTACAATTAGTAGTCAAGAAGAAACTATTAATGCGATACAATTAATGAGTGCTAGAGGAACTATTTTAGAAACTATTTTAATTAATAATACTGAGTATAAATTAAATATTGAGAAATACAATTTACCTAAAGGTTTGTACTTATTAAAAGTAACAACTAATACTGGTACTAGTGTAGAAAAACTGCTTGTTGATTAAGCACTAAAAATTAAAGCTAAATATAATGTTTGGCTTATTTTCAAAGCCTTTTAACTTAATTGTTAAAAGGTTTTTTTATAATAAGAAGTAAGTTGTAATTTAAAAATAGAGGCACAGAAAGTAGAAGCTAAAAACTTTTGGTTATTTTTACAGCAATTACTAAAATGACTTCAGATTAAGTAAACACTTAAAAATAAAATGACTTTACCAAAATACATACTAGGTGATAATACCGATTTGCCAAACGCAATCTTTGTAATCCATACAGAGTTTCCAATGTTTATTATAAACCTGGAAGATGATGAGGTAGAGTGGTTAGAAGATTTCGATCAACACGACCAAAAAGAATTAGAAACAGAAATTGAAAACTTAATTAAAGACGCAACAGCTTTTTACGACAGAGAAGTATCGCGTTACGACGATTAATGCGTTAGGGATAGAAGCGGCATCCTTTTTTATGTCCATTCGAGTGTTTTGTAAGGAACGCGCAAAATGTATCGAGAATACATAAAAAAGATATAGCGGATAGCCCGACCTTTAGGTAACGCCCAAAATAATAGTAGATGTTAGATCAATTAATAGAATACGATAAAGAGCTCTTTTTATTCCTTAATAATTTAGGAACTGAGACTTGGGATAATTTGTGGCTTGTTATTACTAACAAGTTTTCTTTTATTCCATTATATGCTATTTTGTTGTTCTTAATTTTTAAGAAATTAGGATTAAAAGGACTGTTATTAATGCTTTTAGTTATTGTATTAATGGTCACGTTTACAGACCAAATAACCAATGTTTTTAAGCGCGGATTCGAACGTTTTAGACCTTGTGGTCAAGAAGGTGTTATGGAGTACACGCGTTTTATAGCTGTGCGTTGTGGAAAATATGGTTTCTTTTCAGGACATTCATCTAATACAATGGCAGCTGCTATTTTTGCAGGTTTACTTTTAAAACCTTACTATAAAAACCTTATATTTATTTTAGTATTTTGGAGTGTTGTAGTCGCTTACAGTCGTATTTATGTTGGTGTACATTATCCGTTGGATATTGTTTGTGGCATGTTGTTTGGCGCCTTTTCAGGATTTATATTTTATAAGTTGGCAAAGTATATATTAAAACGCGTTTCTATTTCTTAGTAAGAATATAAAACACATTTTTTAAACGCGGATTGTTTTGGTTAGAAGTACTGCCAAAATAATTTAAATCGTAAGTAGTTATTTCTTTCATAGTATATTTGGCGCGTATTTTAGCTTCATTTTCTGGGCGCATTACATTTACTAATATCCCAAATTTATTTTCAGGCGGAAACACATAATGGTTTCTCTCTTGCTTAATTTCAGGTATCACATCTCCATAATCCCAAATAGCTTCTGGAACGATATTATTAATAGTATAGAGTTTAATGTTCCGTTTTTGGTTTTCTTCTTTTAAAGTTGAAAGACTCTTGAAGTTCTCATTTTTAAAAGCTTCGGAAAGTGGTAATACAAAAACAAATACAGATGCAAAAAAGAACACCGTTAGCATAAAAACATTTTTAATGTTTTTAGATTTTAACTGCTGCAATAGCAACACGCCAATAGTAAATAATACTATAGAAGCTATTATATATTTAAAAAGATGGGCTTGCAATTCTGTTTTAAACAACACAAACATTACAATAGGAAAAGCAAGACCTAAAAGCCCAACGAGTCCAAAACTAAAATAGACAGGAAGTGTTTCGCGTTTGTCTTTTAAAGTTTTAAATTTTCTAATAAGATACTCAATATAAAATCCAATATTAAAAGCTAACGGAATTAGTACAGGCATTAAATAGCGTGATTTTTTCATAGGTATTAACGACAGTAAAACAACTGCAGTAATAGTCCAAATAAAACTAAATTTATACGCTTTGTAATGGCTTACACGCTTTTTTAGATAAGGATATAATAAGGATATAAAAGCAGGAATTGCCCAAATACCACTTTGTGTAAAAAAGCTCCAATAATAATAAAAAGGCCTTGTGTTATAGTTTCTCCAGGTATTAGTTTCACTATTAACAATGGTATTTAATGTTGCAGAGTCTTGTAGTTTAACGAACAAATACCAAGAGCTTCCAATAGTTAGTCCTAATAAAATAGCAGCTAAAATAGAAGGCCATTTTTGTTTTATATTTTGGTATTTAAAACTAAAACCATAAGCAATTAAAAAGGGTAATAACAAAGCGTAAATAGAAATTGGACCTTTAGATAAAATAGAAAGGCCTAAAAAAATTCCAGCTTTAACAACAAACTTCCAATGCGTGTTTTTAGACTTAAAAATCTTAAATAAATAATAAATAGACACGAGCATAAAAGCATGTGTAAAAATATCTGAAGGTGCTTCAAAAGCAATACCTATTACGTAAAAAGAAGTGGTTAAAACCAAAGCATTAATCATACTTTGGGATCTTCCTTTTAAAACAGTTTTAGAAAAATAATACATAAAACTACCAGAAAGCATGACCATTAAAACGGCTGGTATTCGCATAGCAAATACACTTTTTGCGCCAAAAACAATACCGCTTAAAGCAGAAAACCAAGACGGTAAAGGTGGTTTTTGGTAGCGTGCAACGTTGTTCATTGTAGTTAAAAACCAATGGTCGTTGTTAAGCATTTCGCGAGCAGTTATAAAATTTCGAGCTTCCATTATAGACACTTGTAAAGTTTCCATATTAGGAAATAACATAAGCGCTACAAACAAACAAATAGCTAGTATAGGAAAGTTTTTAAGTAGTTTAGGCATTTTGTTTTTTTAGAATAATTAGATTTCTAATGTATATAACAGTTCCTAAAATGTGACCAACAAAAAGCACAGGATCTTGCCTAAAGATAGCATAAGTTAAAATAAGTAGCGAGCCTACTAAACTTAATGCCCAAAAGCCAAAAGGCAGAGAAGAGCTTTTATGCTTCTCAGAATATAACCATTGGTACACAAAACGTAAGGTAAAAATTACTTGAGAGATTATGCCTAAGAGTAATAACCAAAAAGGAATGTCTTCATTTTTAAAGAAAATATTTATATCTATTCTGTTATTATTAAAATAGAATAGCGTTATAAATATAGGCATAAATAGCAGTGTGAAACGTAAAATTAATGGTACTTTTTTCCATTGATTTTGAAGTTGTAAATTTCTAATGTATATAAAATAAGTTAGCGCTTGACCAAGCATAATTGCAAAATCATCTCTTAAATAACCATAAATAAAAAGTAGAAAGGACGCTATTAAACTTAAGGTCCAAAACAAGGTTGGTGTAACAACACGTTTTGTTTTTTCGCTTGAAATCCATTGTATAATTAATCGCGAGGAAAATAAAATTTGAGCCAAAAACCCAACGCTATAAATTATCCAATCGTTCATTATTTTTTGCTTGCTATTTCGTAATTAATATACTTTTTTTTCATCCATAAGTAAGCAAAGCAATCCATTAAAGGACCAAGTAATCTATTCCAAACGCCAAATTTAGCCTCTCCAGCAACTCTTGGAAAATGCTGTACAGGAATTTGTATAATAGTTCCGTTTTGTAATAAAATCATGGCTGGTAAAAAGCGATGTAAACCTCTAAACATGGGAATACGTTTAGCATAATCTGTTTTAATAACCTTTAAAGGGCAACCAGTATCGTCCATACCATCGTGCGTAAAACTACGACGAATACCATTTGCAATTTTAGACGACATGTTTTTTACAAAACTATCTTTTCTATTAGAGCGAACTCCAGTAACCAAGTCGTTAGTGCCAATATGTTCTAAAAGTAAATTAAAATCGGTTGGTGTCGTTTGTAAATCGCTATCTATGTAGCCAACAAGTTCAGTTTCTGTGTAGTCAAAACCAGCTTTAATGGCAGCACTTAAACCACGATTTTCTTTAAACGAAATAAAAGAAAACTCAAGATTTCTATTACTAATAGCTTCTATTATAGCTTGGCTTTTGTCTTTAGAACCATCGTTAACAAACAAAATTTTAGTTGTTTTTGTTGCTATTTTGGTGTAGGCTAATAATTCGGTTTCAACACGTAATAGGTTGTCTTCTTCGTTATAAACAGGAACAATGATGGTAAATTGGTAACTCATAAAACGTATTATATGAACTACAAATGTATTGTTTTTTTAAGAATAGAAATTGACTATCAAATAAAATATGTTTCTTTGTAATAACAGAATTAAAAACATGAAAATATTAGTAACTGGAGCTGCCGGATTTATTGGCTCTCATGCTTGCGAAGGTTTAAAAAAAAGTGGACACGATGTTATTGGTTTAGATAATTTTGATGCCTATTATAGTTTAGAACTAAAGCAGTTAAACGCGAAGTCTCTTAGTGCTAAAGGTATTACTATTATTAATAAAGATTTACGTGATAGCGCTTTCGCGGAAACACTACCAAAGGACATTAACTATATTTTTCATTTTGCTGCACAGCCAGGAATTTCACCATCATCTACATTCGAAGATTATTTTTCTAATAACATTATAGCAACCAAGAATTTAATAGACTTTGCATTAACACTAAACAATTTACAGCTGTTTGTAAATATAGGAACCTCTTCTGTTTATGGTTTAGAGGCTACTTTTCCAGAAACTCAAGCACCAAAACCAGCCTCTTATTATGGTGTAACAAAATTAACAGCAGAGCAATTAGTACTTCAAAAAAGTAGAATGAAGCAGTTTCAAGCTTGTTCTTTGCGTTTGTATTCTGTAATTGGACCACGAGAACGTCCAGAAAAAATGTACACTAAGTTAATAGCTTGTGCGTTTAATAATACTAAGTTTCCTTTATATAAAGGCAGTGCTACTCACCTAAGAAGTTTTACTTATGTTGGAGATATTGTGGATGGTGTTTTAAGTGTTATTGGTAACGAAACTAAAGTAAATGGTGAAATTATTAATTTAGGAACAACAGTAGAACACAGCACACAAGATGGTATTGATGCTGTAGAACAAGTGATTGGGAAATCTATTAAAATAAACCATGTTGCAGCAAGAGCAGGAGATCAATTGCGTACTAAAGCGAATATTGATAAAGCGAGGAAGTTGTTAAATTATAATCCAGAAACTACTTTGTTGGAAAGTGTAAAAGCGCAAATAGAATGGTATAAGGCTAATTTTTTGTAGTTGGTTTTACTTGGAGTGAAGTAAATAATTTTTTTCGTTTTTTGAAGAGTGTCTTGTCCTGAAATATGGCTACAAGTTAAAATTGATTTTTAGGCTGATAATTGATATACCATATTTGGTGTTTTATAGTCTAAAGATAAATGTAATCTTATTTCGTTGTATAAATTAATTGCA
>NZ_JALZVX010000015.1 GCF_023299985.1 Lacinutrix sp.
CCCCTGCAATTACAGATCCTATTTCAGATTTTTTTCTTTGTGATTTAGACGGTGATGGATTTGAGACTTTTGATTTAACGAGTAAAGATGCTGAAATTTTAAACACATTAGTAGATGTTAGTTTGACGTACCATGAGAGTCAGGCAGATGCTATAGCTGGGACTCCTTTTATTGATCCAGCTACTGCTTTTGTGAGTAGTAATGCTATTATATGGGTACGTGCGGTAAACTTTGAGGGCGGTGATGTAACAGGAGCTGAACTTTGTACAACAGTAGTGAGTTTTAATTTAACATTAGGTCAAACGCCTGTTTTTAATGTTATTCCAGAAATCACTGCCTGTGATGATGAGGTAGCAGATGGTATTACAGACTTTGATTTAGATGATAACAATTTTGCAATTACTGGCGGAGTACCAGGTTTAACGGTAAGTTATTATGAGACGCAGCTCAATGCTGAAAACGCCTTTTTGCCTTATTCTTCAAATTATACCAATACATTAAATCCAGAAGATGTATGGGTACGAGTAGAAAATAGCGCGACAGGATGCTTTGGTGTCTTTATGAGTGTTTTGAGGGTAATACCACGCCCTACCATTATCACACCAGACGATTTAATTTACTGTGATAATGACAATGATGGTTTTGGTAGTTTTACCTTAACCGATGCAGACGAGCAAGTAGTCAGTGGAGATCCCGCAGGGAATTTTCAAGTAAGTTACCATATTACACCTGAAGATGCTGTCAATAATGTATTGCCATTGGCAAGTCCTTATGATAATGAAGTTGCTTTTCTACAAGTGATCCATATTCGATTAACAGATTTGGCTACAGGTTGCTTTAGTACCACGAGCGTTAATCTACGAGTAGCGGAGAGTCCTAACCTTATCGCTCCAGACGATCTTATTGTCTGTGATGACGACGGCGATGGATTTGCGACGTTTAACCTAACCGATGTTGAGCCACAATTATTGATGTTAGGAGGAGGTCCTTATGTTGTAACGTACTTTACCGATATGGCGATGACAGCGCCTATTACAAACCCTACTATTTTTACCAACACAACAAACCCTCAAACAATATTTATCGTTGTACGTGATGTAAATAATGACTGTGAGAGTGAAGCAACGGTAACCTTACGCGTTGAACTTCCGCCAGCATTAGTTGCACCAACGCCACTAGAGTTATGTGATGATACAGATATTTTAGGTCCAGATGATGGAATAGAGATTTTTGATTTAACAAGTAAAATAGCAGAGATCACAAATAACAATACCGGTATATCGATCACGTTTTATGAAACTTTAGCAGAAATGCAAGCAGAAGTGAACCCTATCGATCCTGCAAATGCGTATCAAAATATAACGCCATCGGTACAGACCATTTTTATACGAGCAGCTGATGTTAACAGCAGTTGTGTTATTGATGATGGAGCAATCACGCTAGATCTTATAGTGAATCCATTACCAACGCCAGTAACACCTACACCATTAGAAGGCTGTGATATTAACAACGATGGCTTTACAGATTTTACATTAACTGATAAAGATATCGAGATAATAGGAGGAGAGCCAGGAGTAGGGATTACCTACCACGAGACAGAGCTGGATGCTATCAATGGCAGCTTTGCGCTATTGAGTCCTTATAGTAATATTATATCCGGAGGTCAAACTATTTTTGTTAGAGCAACCTTTGTAGGTCCAGCACCAGGACCATCAACAGGATGTTTCCGAGTTATCGAGCTAGAATTGATCGTTAACCCAACTCCCGAGATTCCTGTAACATTAGACGATATAGTCGTTTGTGACCCAGAGATGGATGGAATAGCGATTTTTGATTTAACTCAAAATCAAACAGCTATTTACGGGACACAAGATCCTGCAGCTTTTACCATTAGCTACCACACAAGTTTAGTAGCAGCAGAAGCAGGAACACCAGATATAGCAACCCCTACTGCTTTCACAAACACGGTAAACCCTCAAGAGATTTGGGTACGCTTAACTAATGATGATACAGAGTGCTTTAGAATCGCTAGCTTTATGATAGAAGCCGTTCCAGGGCCAACGGTTATTCAGCCAGATCCTTTTAATATGTGTGATGATCTAGGGATGCCAAACGATGGTTTTACCACGTTTGATCTAACCACACAAGACGATTTAATTACAGGTGGTGCCTCAGGAGTAGGCGTTCAATATTTTGAGATGCTAGTAGATGCGCAAGCAAATACAAACCCTATCAACCCAGCAACAACTTACACCAATATAGAACAAGGCATCCAAGTATTGTTTGTGCGCGTTACAGATGGAAACACCCTTTGTGCAGATACAAGTATTACATTAACCTTGCGTGTGTTGCCTAACCCTGAGCCAGAACAGCCAGACCCTATAGCCTTATGTGATACCGAAGGAGACGGGACACAGGAATTTGACTTAACAATTCGTGCGGCACAAATACTAGATGGCGAAAACTACGTTCTCGGATATTTTGAAACGCAAGCCGCCGCAGAAATAGGAGATCCACTTGATGCAATACCAAATGCGAGTGCACACGAAAACGCGACTAACCCACAAATTATTTACATCCGTGTGACAGATCCAGACAGTCCTTTAGGATGTTTTGAGATCGTTGAGTTAGAGATACGTGTAGATTTATTACCAACCGATACTGCAGATGTAGATCCTTTTATTATTTGTGAAGAGCCACCTTCTGATGGCTTCGCTATTTTTGATTTAACGACAAAGACCGAAGAGATTCTATTAGGTCAAGATATGGTAAACAATCAGGTAAGTTTTTATGAAGATCCTGCAGATGCCTTAGCAGGTATCAACCCTATCGTAGATCCTGTCAATTATCAGAATCTAACCAATCCTCAAATGATTTATGTAGGTATTAGAAACGGCGCAACAGATTGTTATATAGGCGGTGTTTTGTTTTTCGATATCGAAGTTAGAGAAGGCGCACGAGCAGTCACACCAGCTGAGCCCTATACTTTATGTGATACCGAAGGAGACAACGATGGTTTTACAAGTTTTGATTTACAAACAGGGGAACGCATTGAAGCTATTATAGCCGAAATATTAGATGATCAAGACCCGTTATTGTTCGATTTAGCATTCTACGAGACCTTAGAGAATGCTACAGAAGGTGCCAATCCATTAGGAGCTAGTTATACAAACATCATCAACCCACAGATTATTTATGCACGTGTAGATAATGTCTCTACGGGATGTTTTGAGATCGTGGAAGTGATCTTAAAAGTAGAGCAGTTACCTGTAATAACCTTACCAGAGAGCTATCGATTATGTGTGGATGCAAATGGGTTACCTATAGGTTCAGCGCCAGGTTCAGCGCCATCTCCCCCAGTAATAGAAACAGGCTTAGATCCTTTATTATTTACATTTGTATGGAGCTTAAATGGAGAAGAGGTTATAGGGGAGACAGGACCATCGATAGAGGCTTTAGCAGGAGGTACTTATGAAGTTACAATTACTCAGCTTGATAGTGGTTGCTTTACAACAGCAGGCACGGAAGTAACGGTATCTCAGGCTCCAGTAACCTTTGGGTTTACCTTAGTCAATGGTGCCTTTGCAGACAACCATACGGTAGCTGTAAGTGCAGAAGGGCTAGGAGCTCCTTATGTATTTAATATTGATGGAGGGCCATTTCAGGAGAGTAATGAATTTACAAACGTAAGTCCAGGAACACATACAGTGATCATAAAAGATCCTCAAGGCTGTGGTGAAGTAGAACTTACTGTAGGCGTTGTAGATTTTCCAGATTATTTTACACCTAATGGAGATATGATTCATGAGAATTGGAATATCATAGGTATAGCTGATTTCGATCCTACAGCAAATATTTATATCTTTGATCGCTACGGAAAGTTACTCAAGCAAATCAGTCCAGTAGAAGCTGGTTGGGATGGTACTTATAATGGAGAGCCATTGCCATCAAGTGATTACTGGTTTAGAGTAGAATACACAGAAGAGAATGTAACAAAAGAGTTAAGAGGGCATTTTACTCTTAAGAGATAGTCAGATAGTAAAGACTGATATTAAAAGTAAAAGCACCTTTCGGTTTAAAACTGAAAGGTGCTTTTTTATGCTATAATACGAATCGA
>NZ_JALZVX010000016.1 GCF_023299985.1 Lacinutrix sp.
GTACTAATAATACTCAAAACCCAAGATCAGAATTAAGAGAGCTAACATCTAATGGTTCTACTGAAATTAATTGGGATGGAACAACAAATACAGAACATTCTATGAAATGGAAAGTAAGAATAGATGATTTACCTCCTTCTGGTAAAGTATGTTTTGGACAAATTCATGCAGAAAGCGGTTCTCAATTTGATGATGTAATTAGAGTGCAAGTACAAGGTAGTAGTGGACAAAACTCTGGTGAAGTAGATTTAAGAATTAACGGTTATGTTACAGAAGAGTTGTTAGGTAGTGGTCAAACGATATCTAATTTCACTTTTAATATGGATACAGAATATTATTTTGAATTAACTATGAGAAATGAAGTTGTTAGACTTTATTCTTTAAATTCTAATGGAACAAGGAATAGCACATTATTTACATCTGGAGATGTAGATTCTGATGGGAACTATTTTAAAGCTGGTTGTTATTTACAATCAACTCAAAGTAGTCACCATAGCTCTAATGTTTTTGGTCTAGTAGGTATAAAAGAATTAACAGTGTCTCATTAATTTTTATATTAATGTTTTAGTCAATAAAAAGAGGGAGATTTCTCCCTCTTTTTTATGTCTAATTTTCACCTTTTAAATGATGTTTAACTCATTCCTAATAGTTAACCAACATATCTCCTTTGCTACATTATTTAAGCTTAAACATAATAAATTATAGTCTATTTATAGTATGTGTTTTATAATAAATAGTTTTAATCTTTTAAATTGTAAACAGAGTGCATATTTCTATCAATTAGTTTTGTTGGTATTATACTAAATATATTATTCCTAATAGTAGTTCCCGTTTTTAAATTAGCAATTTTTCCTGTATACCAAGATTGTTTTACAATGCTATTAACACGTTTGTAGCGTTTCTTTTCAAACTGCTCGAAAATATTTTTGTTTTTGTTTTCGACAATTAGCTTGCCTAAATAATAAGCATCTTCAATAGCTTGAGCACCTCCTTGTCCCATATTTGGAGTAATAGCATGCGCAGCATCACCAATTAAACAAATAGTGTCTTTTTGCCAATGTTTAATGGGTTTTAAATCTGTAATATCGTTTCGTAAAATATCTTTTATATCTGTATTATTAATTAATTCTTGAACTATTGGATGAAAGTCTTTATAAAGTGTAGAAAGTTTTTCTTTTAAAACAGTTTTATCATCTTTTTGAAACGCTTCGCTATTTTTTACTGCAAACCAAGAGGTTTCGTTATTAGACAATTGAGATAAACCAAACCTGATACCTTTTCCCCACATTTCGATACCTCTATCTTTATATTCTGGAGGTAAGGCCGTTTTCATGACACCTCTCCAACAGGTTTGACCAGAATACCGAATCTGAGATTTTGTAAAGAGCTGTGAACGTACTTTAGAGTTTATACCATCTGCACCAATAAGGTATTTAGTTTCGGTTTGAGAACCATCTGTAAAGTCTACACTAACAGTATTATTTAATTGCTTAAAAGATTTGAATGCTTTATTCCAGTGGATTTTATCTTTAGGAATTGCTTCAATTAAAGCCAGCTGTAGTTTTGCACGATGAATAGCAAGTGTAGAAAAGCCATATTTCTCTTTTGCTGGTAATTGACTACTATCTACCAATAGTTTTAACTTTTCGTTAGATAGCGTAATACGATTTACAACATTACCAACTTTAAAAATAGCATCTAAAACACCTGCGAATTCTAATACTTGTAATGCATTTGGAGCTAACCAAATTCCTGCACCTAAAGCATTTGGTGCTTTAGATTTTTCAAATAATTGATATTTTATGTTTAATTTTTCGAAGACTAGAGCAGTGGTTAAACCACCAATTCCTGCACCTATAATTGTGTACATTTAGAAAGATTTTTCTTTCTATAAATATACAGAAACCGTCATTACTATTAAAGTAAATACTACCAGAATTATAAACAATGGCATAATGAATTTTAGCCATTTATTAAAGCCAACTTTTACTATTGCTAACGATGCTAAAATTAATCCTGTTGGGTTTATTAAGTAGAATAATCCCATACCATATTGATAAGCATTTACTACAATTTCTCTTCCAACACCAACACCATCTGCCAAAGGAGACATAATAGGCATTGTTAAAACTGCCATTCCAGAAGAACTTGGAATAAAAAATGAGAGTACAGCGTAAATACCTGTCATAGCACTTGCAAAAAGTCCTTTGTTCATTCCATTTGTTATATCACTTGCATAATATAGCATAGTATCACTAATTAAACCATCTGCCATAATTACTGTAATTCCTCTAGCAATTCCTATAATTAGTGCAACGCCTAATAAATCTCCAGCGCCTTTTACAAAAGTGTCTATAAAGGTAGATTCTTTAATGCCAGTAATAATCCCTATAAAAATAGCACCAACTAAAAAAGTTGCTGTCATTTCTACAAACCACCAATCTAGTGCTACAACACCAATAATCATGATTACAAAACATAAAGCAAAAACAAATAATGCTAAACGTAAACGCAAAGTAAACTTAACATTTTCATTGGAGTTATTTGAGAATAATGCTGCAATTTGTTTTTGCTGATGGTATATAATAGATTTTGTTGGATCTCTTTTAACACGGTTTGCATAGCGTATAATATAAATTATAGATAACGTTAAACATGCTAATAGCATAAATAATCTTCCAAAAACACCAGTTGTCCAGCTTATTCCTGCAGCGTCACTTGCAATAATTGTACTAAACGGATTGATTGTCGAGCACATAGTGCCAATAGAAGACCCTATAAATATACAAGCTACACCAACCAAGGCATCATACTTTGCAGCTAAAAACACTGGAATTAAAATAGGGAAGAAGGCAATGGTTTCTTCAGCAAAACCGAAAGTGGTTCCACCTAAAGCAACTAAAAGCGTAACTAATATTATTAAAACATATTCTCTACCTTTTAAGGCGCTTGCTAATGAAGCTATACCTGCATCAAAAGCACCTGTACTGTTAATTACACCTATTAGTCCTCCAATAATCAAAACTAAAAATATAATATCTGCTGCTTCTATTATTCCCTTTATTGGTGATTTAATAAACTCAAAAACACCTTGTGGTTTAGCTTCAAGCTTTTTATAAGTATTGGGAATATTAATAGCCTTATAAATGGCTCCACTTGTAAATTTCTCTAAAGGAATTTTAATAGATAATCCATCTAAGGTTGCTTGTGTTGCTTGAAGATTTTTAGAATTTTCTGTACTAGTTTGTGTAAAATTTTTAGTCTCTTTGTTATAAATTAAAGTATCGTATTTTCCAGCAGGTACAATCCATGTGAGAAGTGTTACTAATGCTGCAATAATTAATAAAATGGTTTGAGCTGAAGGAAATTTAATATTTTTCAAATTGAAATAAATTTTTATAGCTTTAAAGATAGTATTATTTTTATTCGGAATAACAAAAAAGCATAATGACAATAAATATAAATAACAGTTGGAAACCATATTTACAAGCAGAATTTAATAAACCATATTTTAAGAGTTTAATTGAGTTTGTAAATTCAGAATACAATAAAAATGAGTGTTTTCCGCCTGAAAAACTAATATTTAATGCTTTTGAAAAGTGTCATTTTAGTGATTTAAAAGTCGTTATTATTGGACAAGATCCTTATCATAATTACAATCAAGCCAATGGCTTATGTTTTAGTGTAAATGAAGCTATAAAATATCCACCATCATTACTAAACATTTTTAAGGAAATTGAAACCGATTTAAATATTCCTTATCCTAAAAGTGGAAACTTAGAGCGTTGGGCAGAACAAGGTGTGTTTTTACTAAATGCAACCTTAACAGTGCGTGCTCATGAAGCAGCAAGTCATCAAAAACAAGGTTGGGAAACCTTTACAGATACTGTTATTAAAACTATAAGTGATAATAAGGAAAATGTAGTTTTCCTTTTTTGGGGAGGTTTTGCCAAGAAAAAAACGAAACTAATTAATACTAAAAAGCATCACATTTTAACCTCGGGTCATCCTTCTCCTTTGAGTGCTAACCGTGGTTATTGGTTTGGTAATAAGCATTTTAGTAAAACTAATACTTTTTTAGAATCCATTAAATTAAAACCTATTAAGTGGTAATCTAAAAAAAAACAATATTTTTTTTTGCTTTTTGTAATTTTACAGCATAATTATCTACTAATAAAATAATATGCATTCAATTAAATGTAGATTTTTAAAATTGTATTATATTTGGTAAACCAATCTGGTAAACCAATTATTATATGGTTTAATAATACACGAAAGTAATACCTATGGCATTAAAATTTATATTTAAGAAG
>NZ_JALZVX010000017.1 GCF_023299985.1 Lacinutrix sp.
AGAATCAACAACCTACAAAGGCACACTAGACTTAACACTAGATCAAAACAACAGAATAATAGCCAATTGGCAAATAGGAGAAGACCAAGAACAAACAGGCACAGGCTTTTTTAAAGACAACATCTTAGTTATAAACTTTAACTACAAAGGAGAAGACGAAACTGTTTACAAAGGTGTTGTAGTGTATAAATGTATTACTCAAGATATTTTAGATGGTTTTTGGTCTGAGAAGCATGGCAATCCATTATATCTAGGAGAAGAGCGTTGTTTTAGAGTTGGCTTTCAAAACGAGTTGGTTAATTAGCTTAGAAGTAGATTGCAACGTCATGCATATTAACAATGACATAAAATTTACTATATTTAACTTTAATAAAAAGAATAGTACAAAAACACAATACCATGGCAAAGTCTAAAGACTCAAGAAAAAACGTAAAAAAAGAAGCAGCTTTAACACCAAAAGAAAAAAAGGCTGCAAAATTAGCTAAAAAAGCAGCACGTAAATAATAGCTTAAGCATAATCTAAGAAGGCTGTCTAAAAATTCAAAATATATAGACTTGTTAAGTTGAGGTTGTCGAAACTGATATTATTCATCGGTAATTTAAAAATATTTCGACAAGCTCAATATGACATCTGTTTTGATTTTAGACAGCTTTTTGTTTTAAAGCCATTACCTTTAGAATAAACTAAATAAAAAAACCAACAAAGTGACAGATATTAAACTAGCAGTACTTATTGATGGCGATAACATACCATCTGCCAATGTAAAAGAGATGATGGAGGAGATTGCTAAATATGGCAATCCAACCATTAAGCGTATTTATGGCGATTGGACTAAGCCTAACTTAAACAAATGGAAAAGTTTGTTGCTAGAAAATGCCATTACACCAATACAACAATATGGTTACACTACAGGAAAGAACGCTACAGATTCTGCAATGATTATAGATGCTATGGATATTTTATATTCAGAGAAAGTAGATGGCTTTTGTTTAGTATCTAGTGATAGCGATTTTACGCGTCTAGCAACACGTTTAAGAGAAGCTGGAATGAAAGTTTATGGAATAGGAGAGAAGAAGACACCAAATCCCTTTATAGTAGCTTGCGACAAGTTTATTTATATCGAGATTTTAAAAAATCAGTCTGAAGATGATGATACTTTAGAAACTACAAAAAAATCTACAGAGTCTAAAAACACACACGATAAAATTACTAATAAAGAAATTCGTTTTATAGCTACTACTATAGATGATGTTGCAGATGATGATGGCTGGGCATTTTTAGGAGACGTTGGTAGTTTGTTACAAAAGAAACAACCAAATTTTGATGCTAGAAATTATGGTTTTCAGAAACTAACACCTTTAATTAAATCTATTAAAAACTTTGAAATAGAAAGACGTGAAGATTCAAGAGGACATAAGAAACTTATTTACGTAAAAATTAAAGAGAATAAATCTAAAGGTAAAAAACGATAATAGTTTTGTTATTAATAATAAAGCAAATAATCTCAAGTTGTCATTGTAAGTTGCGAGACAATGAAGTAAACCTGAAGCAATTTCATGACGTGTAAAACTAACATTAAACAGATTGCCACGTCCTGTGTCCTCGCAATGACATAATTATTGTCTCTTAGAGTGATTCGACCTTAGGAGAATTGTATCGAGAAGTTTTTATATTTTCACCAAGTTCTTGATACAAAATTCTAAAGAAGAATTAGAAAATAATAATAAAATAAATTTTAAGCTTTAGCAACCTTCATTTGTTTTTTCATAAAAATAAAAACCAACAACGTTAGAAATCCAAAAATTGAAAACCCAATAAATAAAGGCAATACAGAAGTTTTAACAAAACCACCAATATAGTTAGCAATTGGCACAGCCATAACCGTAGAAATAAAACCATTAATTGCAGAACCCATTCCAGCAATATGTCCTAATGGTTGCATAGCTAAAGCACGCAGATTACCAAAAAGTAATCCAACAGCAAAAAACTGAAATAAGAAAAACCCAAGCAATACATAAATGTTTGGGTTACCTTTATTGTAAAAAAGAATAATATACAGAAGTGAAATCACGAAATATGCAATTGTTGCAATAAATGCAATACGCATAGATCCAAATTTAACCACTAAACGACTATTTAAAAACGTTGCCGAACCTACTGCAATAGCAATGCTGGCAAAAAAATATGGAAACAACTCTCCTAAACCATACTGGTCTTGAAAAATTTGCTGAGAGGTGCTTAAATACACCATAAAAGAGCCTGTAATAAAACCTGATGCTAAGGTGAAAGCAACAGCTTCTTTATGTGTAAAAAAGTCTTTAGCACTTGTTA
This sequence comes from Lacinutrix sp., assembly GCF_023299985.1. Classification (GTDB taxonomy): domain Bacteria; phylum Bacteroidota; class Bacteroidia; order Flavobacteriales; family Flavobacteriaceae; genus Lacinutrix. The sequence continues at coordinate 2,333 of NZ_JALZVX010000017.1, forward strand.
AATATCTTCTAAACGTAAACGGTTTTTTGTTTTCGGTACTTAATGTTTCTGGTTGTCTCTTCCAGAACCAAACCAATACAATAGCACCAATTACCATGTTAACATTAAAGATGGCTCTCCAATCTAAAAAATGAAGTAAAAACTGACCTAAAGTAGGTGCAACAACAGGTATTAAGATAAAGAACATAACAACTATAGAAAGTATTTTTGCCATATAATCACCACTATAGCTATCTCGAATCATGGCAATAGAGATACTTCTTGGAGCAGATAGGCCAATGCCTTGAAAAATGCGACCAATAATCATAATCTCCAGACTTTTGGTAGTTACACAAACAATACTAGCAATTACAAAAACAATAAAACCAAAATACACCATTTTTTTGCGTCCGAAATTATCAGATAAAGGTCCAAAAACAAGTTGCCCAAAACCTAAACCTAAAAAAATCATGGTAATTAGTAATTGATTTTTTGTAGTATCTGTAACACCTAAATGCTCACCTATTTCAGGAAGAGCAGGCAATAGTGCATCAATAGACAATGCAACCAAAGACATTAGTGCAGCCATTAAGGCAATAAATTCTTTTTTAATTTGTGCTTGTTTTCGCATCGTGCAAAAATACACTAAAACAAAAAAGTAATTTGTAAGCTATTTTGAATTAACAAAACATTAGTTTATTAGTTTAATTGATTGGTGTTTCAAGCGTATATTTGCAAAACAAAAATTGATTGATGAGACATTTACAAATTTTAGATAAAAAAGATAAAACCAAACCAAAAGTAACTTTAAAACAAGCGTTTAAAACCATTATTTGGCCAAGACGTAAGCTGGTTTTTTTAGGCCTAATTTTAATAATTATTCGTAGTCTAGCAGGTTTTGTTTTACCATTGCAAAGTAAAGTTTTACTTGATGAGGTTGTGCCTGAAAAAGATTACAGTCAACTATACACGTTAATTGCCATTGTGGTTACTGCTATTTTGGTACAAGCCATAACTTCTTTTTTATTAACTAAAGTATTAAGTATTCAAGCACAGTATTTAATAAGCGAGTTGCGAGCACAAGTACAAAAAAAAGTATTATCACTTCCTATTAGTTTTTTCGATAATACAAAATCTGGAGCTCTAGTTTCAAGGATAATGAGTGATGTGGATGGTGTTAAAAACTTAATTGGTACAGGTTTAGTACAATTAGTTGGTGGCTCGTTTACCGCTATTTTAACTTTAGTTATTTTATTAAGAATGAACGTATGGATGACGCTCTTTACTTTTATTCCATTATCAATTTTCGGAATTATAGCCTTAAAATCGTTTAAATATATTCGTCCAATTTTTAGAGCAAGAGGAAAAATTAGTGCTGAGGTAAAAGGACGTTTAACAGAGACTTTGGCAGGTGTTCGTGTAATAAAAGCCTTTAATGCTGAAGACCAAGAATCTAAAGTTTTCGAAAAAGGTGTAAATGATATTTTTATTAATGTGAAGAAGAGTTTAACCGCAACTGCGATAATGACGAGTTCTTCAACCTTTTTAATAGGATTAGCAACAGCAGGAATCATGGGAATTGGTGGACATTACATGATACAAGGCGAAATAACACCTGGTGATTTTCTTCAGTTTACGTTCTTATTAGCTTTTATGGTGGCTCCAATAGTACAAATGAGTAATATTGGAAGTCAATTAACAGAAGCTTTAGCAGGTTTAGACAGAACCGAAGAGCTTATGAATATGGCTGCTGAAGAAGATGACGAAAACCGAAACATAAAACTTAAAGAATTTAAAGGCGAAATAGAATTTAAAGATGTCTCTTTTGAATATGAAGCTGGCAAACCTATTTTGCATAATATAGATTTTAAAGCACCTTCAGGTTCTGTAATAGCATTGGTTGGTAGTTCTGGTTCTGGTAAATCTACTATTGCTGGATTGTCTGCAACGTTTTTAAATCCTAATTCTGGACAAATTACTATAGATGGAGAAGACTTGTCTAAAGTAAAACTAAAAAGTTTTAGAAAACATTTAGGTGTTGTTTTGCAAGACGAGTTTTTATTTGAAGGCAGTATTAGAGAAAACATACTGTTTCCAAGGCCAAATGCTACAGAAGCACAATTACAAGCAGCAGTAAAAGCAGCTTATGTAAATGAGTTTACAGACCGTTTTGATGATGGATTAGAAACTTTAATTGGAGAAAGAGGTGTGAAGCTATCTGGAGGACAAAGACAGCGTATTGCTATTGCAAGAGCTATTTTGGCAGATCCTAAAATTATTATTTTAGACGAAGCTACCTCGAATTTAGATACAGAAAGCGAAGCACTAATTCAAAAGAGTTTAGCAGAATTAACTAAGAACAGAACCACTATTGTAATTGCACACAGATTGAGTACTATTAGAAGAGCAGATCAAATTTTGGTAATTGAAGCAGGAAAAATAGCAGAACGTGGAAACCATGACGAGTTAATTGCTAAGGAAGGTCGTTATTACGATTTATACACCTATCAGGCTAAAATATAGGTCTAACTGTATAGTTTTTAGTATTATATAATTCTGTTCGCTTTTTTTTATATTTTTGGCACACAAATCTATTACGCAAAATTTGAACGTATATACTAATATACAAAACTACTTATTATGAAATTAAAATTACTTATTCTTTTTTTATTAGCAATACAATATAGTTTTGCACAAGATTTATCTATTGGTTATAATGCTAACGATGTAGTGCAACATCCTATGCAGCCATTGGCAAAACCAGCCTACTTACAATCGGTTACAGATCCATCATTTCCTTCAACAGAAATTAGACGTATTACTGAAGCAACAGCAGGAGACTTTATTGCACCAATGTACAGTACAATCCAGTCTTGGAATGCAGATGAAAGCTTAATGATTGTTTATAAAAAAGGAGGTACGCACCAGTTGTTAAATGGTCAAAACTATACCTTTATTAGAGATTTAACAGATGTTAGTCCAGACGATGTAGAGTCTATTTTCTGGTCTTTTACAGATCCAGATGTTTTGTTTTACATGGATAATTTTAACGATAATTTGTATAGTTATAATGTACAAACACAAGTTAAAACAATTATTGTAAATATTAGAACCATAAGTGGTTGTCCAACTTCTGATGGCTTATCTGGCGGAAACGATATACAAATGATGTCTTGGGATAACGATGTGTTTTCTTTTAGATGTGGTAACAATGCAGCATACTATTATCGTATTTCTACAGCAACATTAACACAATTTAATATTGCTAATATTAGTTTTACAGCTCCAATGCCTTTTCCTAGTGGTAATTTGTTTTTTCATAAGGAAAAAGTTTATGACGTAAATGGCAACTTTGTAAGAGATTTAAACATTGATAAAACAGAACACTCTTGCATAGGAAAATTAAGTAATGGTGACGATGCTATATTTGCTATTGCATTCGAGCAAGGTCCAAGTGGTGGATGTCAAGGTAGTTTAGTTGCACACAACGCAACTACAGGAAATTGTTTTTCTGTAACACCTGTATCAACACCAGATGGAAGTGCAGATTTATATGCTTATCCAAAATCTGGAACACACATTTCTTCTTTAGCACATAAAAACACAGAAGGTGGTTGGGTTGCAGTTTCTAGTTTAGGTTTCGAGAAGGATGGTGTACGCATTTTAGATCAAGAATTATATATAGCAAAGGTTAACGAGTTTGATGCAGATGTTTACCGTGTAGCACACCATAGAAGTGATGAAGATGAAATAAATTATTGGGGAGAACCACACGTAACAATAAGTCCTACAGGTACACGATTACTTTTTGGTAGCGATTGGAGTGGAACAGAAGACGGCATTTCTGTAGATAGTTATGTGGCTGAATTAAATAGCTTTACTTTATCTACAGTATCAAGTACTTTAGTTTCTAATATTAAAATATATCCAAACCCAGTTACAGATGTTTTAAGTGTGGAAGCTAATAATCAAGATACACTTAACTATTCTATTTATGATATTACTGGAAAAAAGTTAGTAAAAAAAAGCATGACATCTCAAGATAATATAGATGTAAGCAACTTATCTAATGGAGTATATTTTGTACAGTTCACTTCTAAAACAGCAAAACAAACGCTTAAGTTTATAAAGAAATAGAATTAAGATTTAACTTCTAAATCATTTTTAAAACGTGATGCTAATTGGTGTTTTTTAATTGCTTTTCGCGATAAGAGAACACCAATAATTAGCGATACAAAAGCACCTATCCAAATACCAGGAATAAAGTCTATAAATAGGAAAAAGTCGTAAGCACCATGAAATAAAACGGCTAAAACTAAACCACTTAGGTTCAATAGTATTCTATTATTAGAAAACTTGGCTTTACCCATAAAATAACCCATTAAAATTCCAAAAGTAGCATGTGCAGGAATGGCAGTAAAGGCTCTTAATAAAGCAGTTGTTGGTCCACTTTCCATAACATATAATATGTTTTCTGTAGCGGCAAAACCCATAGAAACCATTACAGCATATACAATACCATCAAAAGGTTCGTTAAAGGCTTTGTGTCTTTGTGCAAAGAGTAAAACAACTAGGTATTTACTTAATTCTTCAGAAAAACCGACTACAAAAAAAGCTTGAACAAATTGTTGGAGTACACTTAAACTATTGGTTAAAGGCAATGCTAAATCAAAAAAACGGTAGAGTATTGTTGTAATAATAATGCTAACAATAGCACCAAGTAAAAAGGAAATTAAAAGCAGTTGTTTAGGTTCTTTTTCATATTTATCTTTTAAATAAATGTAAAGTATAATAACTGCAACAGGAGCAAGCGCATAAATAATTAATTCCATGAAACGAATTTAGAAAAATTATGTTTTAATTGTGATGCTTCTCGATACAATTTTTAGTTCCTCAAAATCACTCGAAGAGACGGTTTTATTATTTGTTCTCAGAGTTTGTTAGTTTTAGTGAAATTGCTTTTCTGCAATTTTGTGTCAAATACTATTTATTTCTTGTTGATTTGTTTTTTAATAGTACTAAGTACAACCTCATAATACTTACTATTGCCTGCCACAAAATGTCCATTAGTTTCAGAGTCTTTTAAAAGTTGTATAAATTCAGTAAAAGAAACTAATTTTAAAGCTTCAACTTCTTCTTTCTGTGGTGTTAAGGCATTAATGTCTACTTTTAATTCTGCAATAAAACTATGACGAAATTCATTGTCAATAATACCATTAGGATACGTTTTAAAAGAATCAAAGCTGCCTATTTTTACCAATCCATTTTCAGAAATTGTTAAACCAATTTCCTCCTTAATTTCACGAATAGCACCAGATTTAATGGTTTCTCCAGCATCTATATGTCCTGCAACACTAACATCCCAAAGTAATGGGAAAATTACTTTAGAAGCTGCACGTTGTTGTAATAGTATTTCGCCTTTAGTAGTATAAAACCAAATGTGTGCTGTATTATGGTAATAGCCTTTACTATGGATTATTGACTTTGTAGCCGACTGTCCAGTTGGCTCTCCAGTTTTTGTAAGTATATCGATGTATTCTTCTATCATAACTTAAAAAAAAGCCTCAATAAAGAGGCTTAATTTGTGTTTGTTTTATGTTTAACTAACTAATCGAAATAAGAAAATGTTTCACCATCTTCAATTTTCAATAACGTTTCATAAATTAATTTAATCACATTTTCTACATCCTCTCTATGCACAGTTTCTACTGTTGTATGCATGTAACGTAGCGGTAACGAAATAAGTGCAGAAGCAACACCACCATTACTGTAAGCAAAAGCATCAGTATCTGTTCCTGTTGCTCTAGACAATGCAGCACGTTGAAAAGGTATTTTCTTTTCTTCGGCAGTATCTGTAATTAAATCACGTAATTTTTGTTGTACAGCAGGCGCATAAGCTATAACTGGACCTTTACCAATTTCTGCTTCACCTTGTACTTTCATATCTATCATTGGCGTAGTGGTGTCGTGTGTTACATCTGTAACAATGGCTACGTTTGGTTTAATAGTTTCGGTAATCATTTGTGCACCACGTAATCCTATTTCCTCTTGTACAGAGTTTGTAATGTATAATCCAAAAGGTAATGTCTTCTTATTTTCTTTAAGTAAACGCGCTACTTCGGCAATCATAAAACCACCCATTCTATTATCTAAAGCACGACAAACAAAATTATTTTTATTTAAAATATGAAACTCATCTGGATACGTAATAACGCAACCAATGTGTACACCAAGTGCTTCAACTTCGGCTTTTGTTTTACAACCACAATCTATAAATATATTATTAGGCTTTGGTGGTTCTTCTTTTGCTCTATTTCTAGTATGTATTGCTGGCCAGCCAAAAACACCTTTTACAATGCCATTTTTAGTGTGAATATTTACTATTTTACTTGGTGCAATTTGGTGATCACTACCACCATTTCTTATTACATAAATTAAACCTTTGTCGTCTATATAATTAACATACCAAGAGATTTCATCTGCATGACCTTCTATAACTACCTTATATTTTGCTTTTGGGTTTATTACACCAACTGCAGTACCATAAGTATCTGTAAAGAATTCATCTACATAAGGTTTTAAGTAATCCATCCATATTTTTTGCCCATCCCACTCGTAACCTGTTGGTGAAGCGTTGTTTAAATATTTCTCTAAAAAGTCCATAGACTTTTTATTAAGTATGCTCTTTTTTGCCATTGTTTTTAAATTTTGTACTAAAATAAGAATATTCACAGTTATTTAATAGTTAACATTAGTATAATTATTAATTTTGTAGCATAAGGTTGAAACTTTCTATTTTTGGAATGGTTTTAGCGTCATTTATTTATATGAAATACATTTTACCACTTTTATTAATATTTCCTATATTTATTTTTGGGCAAATTCCAGAGATAGATCAAGATTCTACACACGTAGAGTATATGATTATTGATGGCGATTCTATACCACGTGAAGCAATAGATCTAGACGAAGTATTACTACTGCATAAATTAAAATTTGATAGTAAAGAAAACAGAAGGCGTTATTATATTTTAAGACGAAAAACAATAAAAGTTTATCCTTATGCTAAAATGGCAGCCGAAAGACTAGACTCGCTTACAGACCAATTAGCAACTTTAGATTCTAAACGAAAGAAAAAGAAGTATGCTAAAAAGGTGCAGAAATATATTGAAAGTGAATTTTCTGGTGAATTAAAAAAAATGACCAGAACCGAAGGACAGATACTTATAAAACTTATTCATAGGCAAACAGGAAAAACAACATTTTCTCTTATTAAAGAATTACGAAACGGCTGGAGAGCCTTCTGGTTTAATAATACAGCAAGCTTGTTTGATATTTCTTTAAAACGAGAATTTGATCCAGAACATGTAAAAGAAGACTATTTAATTGAAGATATCTTACAACGTAATTTTCAAAACGGTCTTTTAAAAGAACAAAAATCTGCTTTCGATTTTGATTTTTTCGAACTCACCAATAAATGGTTAAACCAAGATAAAACAGCAGTAAAAACCGAACAAAAACCAAAGTCTTAAATGCGCATACAAACCCAAAGCGAGGAAAAATGGAACGCAATAACACATGGAATTGGTGCTGTTTTAGGCGTTGTTTGTTTAATATTACTTATTCTTAAAGATACGCACAAAACAGAATATAGCTTACTAAGTGTTATTATTTATGGCTTGTCTATAATTATTCTCTTTACTGCTTCTACAACTTACCATGCTATTAAAAACGGAAAATACAAACACACCTTTAGAGTTATAGATCACATAAGTATCTATTTGCTTATAGCAGGAACTTATACACCAGTTTTATTAATAAGTTTAGAGCAGAGTTTAGGTTGGATTTTATTTGCTGTTGTTTGGGGAATTGCAGCTTTTGGTGTGGTTTTAAAAATATTTTTTACAGGTAAATTTAATGTGTTTTCTACGCTATTATATTTAGTAATGGGTTGGCTAATTGTATTCGATTTTTCTAACTTAAAAACCATAATGCCAACTGAAGGCATTACTTTGTTAACGCTTGGTGGTGCAGCTTACACTATTGGTATTATATTTTATACTCTTGAAAAGAAATCTTTTTTCCATGTTATTTGGCATTTGTTTGTGCTAACTGGAGCTATTTGCCACTTTTTTATGGTGTATTTGTATGTGGTTTAGAGTTTTTATAAATTTCCAAGTAGGCTAAGAGTCTATCAATTAATTATACAAGTTACCAGTTGTTTTTTCGATTTACTAGATTTAATTATTAATCTAATTTTACACTTAAGAAGTTTTCTAATTTTACTGATGTGATACCTTTTTCTATTATTTCACCTTCATTATTAATTAAAAATGTAGTAGGGAAACTGTATATATTTAATTTTTTCGTTTCTATTCCGTTTTCATCTAAATAATGAATCCAAGTAAACTCCTTATCTATAATTAATTTCTTCCAATCTTCTATTTTACTGGTCTTGTCTACTGAGATGCTAACAATTTCAAAACCTAAGTCTTTGTATTCTTCATAAATTGGTATGTATTTTGGCATTTCACGAAGACATGGACTACAATTGGAGTACCAAAAATCCAGTAGAATATATTTACTATTATTTAGGTTACTTAATTTAAAACGAACATTTTCTAATTCAGTATTTTTAAGCGATAATTCTTTATTTTTTAATGAAAATTTCTTTGCTGCTTTTAAACTAGATTTAAAATTTTTAAATAATTCTGTTTTTTTAATTTCATCTGAAAAAAGATAAGTTGATTCATCGTACAATTTACTATACCTATTACTACGAGAAGAAAAATAATTTGCAAACAACCACATAGGCACATAAGAATCTGGATTGTCTTTAAGAAAACCGACTATTAAAGTATCTCTAATTACACCAATTTTTCTTCTTTCTTTAGTAGAATCTGCTTTCCACCATAAACTATCAATAGAATCTAATCCTTGCTTTTTTAGTATTTCATATTCCTTTTGGGTTTTAGATTTTTTATCGTTTGGTATAATGACTTTTTTATCTTTATTTACAAAACTCACATAGAGATCAGTAGAGCCGTTATCAATAAAAAATTTATCTGACATTCCAAAATTATTTGCAAATATGTCAAACATTATAGGATGTGATGGTTTACTACCTTTTATATTAACAACACCATTTTGAACTTGCCCTTTAAATAACATTGTATATGTAGAATCTAAAAGTTTTTTAGAAACAAAGCTTGGGTACATAGATAAAGAGTCTGTATCTGCATCAGTTTTAATGACAACTTCAAATTCAGTATTCGACTCTTTACAAGAAAATATGGTTAATGATAGTATAATTATTATAAGGCCTCTCCTAACTATTACACTATTTTTCATTTCATTAAAAAAACTAGCCATTATATTTATACGTTAATTATGGAGTTGTTACTCTAAGGTTCTTTTGTTTTTTACAAAATCAAGTCTCTACTAAGCTTTAATAAAATCCTAATGTTCGTAATAAAATAATTCAAAAACATTTATTTTTCATTAAGAAAAATAAAAAACGTCTTACCATGTTTTTTGTTATGTATAGCTAATATATTAACAAATATTAATCTGTATAAACGAATTGTTTTAGTACTGAGGATCAAACATATAGTCTGAAATAAATTGTCTTAAATCTTTGGGTTTATCGATTTGAGCTAAATCTAACTCAAAGGCTTTGTCTGCAACTGCAATAGCAATTTCTAATGATAATTTTCTAATTTCAGTTAATTTTGGATAAAGTGAACCACTATTAATATCGTCTTGTTTAACCAATTGCGCTAGTGTTTTCGCGGCAGTTAAAAATAGCTCGTCAGGAATAATTTTTGCTTTACAAGATATAGCACCTAAACCTATTCCAGGAAAAACATAAGCGTTGTTTCCTTGTCCAGGACGAAACTCTGTACCATTAAATGTAACATTATCAAACGGACTACCACTAGCAAAGATAGCTTTACCATTACTCCATGTGTATGCTTGTTCTGCTGTACATTCTGCTCTTGAGGTTGGATTAGATAACGCAAATACAACAGGTCGCTCATTATTAGCAGCCATTTCCTCGATAACAGCTTTAGTAAATGTACCAGGAGCTCCTGTAGCACCAATAAGTACATGAGGTTTTATTGACTTAATTGAGTCCATGAAATTTAACTGCTCATGGTCGTGTGCATAAGGCATATTGTGTTCCATTAAATCATCTCTACCAGAGACTACTAAGCCGTTAATATCTACAAACCATAAGTGTTTAGCAGCTTCTTCTTTAGTTAGTCCTGCATCCATAAAGGCAGAAATCATTAAATCTGCAATACCAGTTGCTGCAGATCCAGCACCTAAAAACATGATTTTTAAATCTTTAAAATCTGTGTTGGTTATTCTTGTAGAAGCATATACACCTGCTAAAGCAACAGAAGCCGTACCTTGTATGTCGTCATTAAAACAAAGTACACGCTCTTTATACTTATTTAATAATGCATAGGCATTAGGCGTTAAAAAATCTTCAAACTGTATTAATGCATCAGGATATTTTTTTTGTATAGTGGTAACAAATTCTTCTACTAGTTCAAAATACGCATCACCTTCTAATCGTTTTTTAGGGTAACCTAAATAAAGTACATCATTTAAAATATCTTCATTATTGGTACCTACATCTAACATTACTGGTAAACATTGGTGTGGTTTTATTCCTGCACAGGCTGTATATAATGCTAGCTTTCCAATTGGAATTCCCATTCCGTTTGCACCTAAATCTCCAAGTCCAAGAATACGTTGCCCATCTGTAATAACAATAACTCTAATATCCTTTTCTGGCCAATTATCTAGAATTTTGCTAATTTCTCCTTTATCCTCAGGTGTTATGTAAAATCCTTTTGATCTTTTAAAAATATGAGAAAACTCTTTACAAGCCTGTCCTACTGTTGGTGTATAAATTAAAGGCATTACTTCCTCAATATGATCAATTACAACCTTGTAAAACAGTTTTTCATTACGATCTTGTAAAGCAGATAGTAAAATATACCTTTCTATATCGTAAGCCTTTCTCCTTAAACCATGCATAACGCGAGTGACTTGCATGTCTTGATTAGCAACTGAATATGGTAACAATCCTCTTAGTCCTAATTGTTCTCTTTCTTCTCTGGTAAAGGCAACGGATTTGGTTAAAGAGCCATCGTGTAGTACATCAAAATTTCTTTTTTTTGTATTCATATGTAATATTTGCTAATGCGTTAAAGCTATCTATGGTTATACGAATTTCGACTATTTTTTTTATAAAACCAAGTTACTATATTATCACTAAATTTATTGTAAAAAATCGATACCGTAGTATATAATTTCAAAGATAATTAAAGAAACTACCCATTTGTATTCCTCGTTATCTAGCTCGTGATAGAGCTTAACCATTTTAGTTAATTTTGATAATTCGTCGTTATCTAAAAAAGGATCTCTTTCTATAATAGAAGATGGTTGAAAGTCGTAAAACGGATTTCTTAAGAATGTTCTTCTGTCAGAATTTTTAATAACATAAGCTAATTGGTCGTCATTTATAGTAATAAAATAGTAGTCTTTTGTGTTTTGGTTTCGGTTTACTGTTCCAATTTGTTTTCCTGTTTTATCTACTAAAGCATTGTTATCTACTATTTTTCCAATGTATTGGTCGTTAAAATTAATGGCTATTTCGTTTTCTTTTTGCTCAAAAAATATTTCAAAATCACTACTTATAGCTAGAATTCTAGAGGTTAACTTAAATTGACCTCTATCTAAACGTCTAAAAGCAATGAGATTTTCTCCAACTAGAGATTGTATTGTACCATTAAATTTTCTGGTAAAAGATTTTGTGTAATTAAAGTTTAATCTGTTTGAAAGTTCTTCAACAAACTCTGGTTTCCATTGCGTAAGTTTACTTTTTTTAGAACGTACTTTTGCAATTAATGTGTTCTTTTCTTTTTCTAATACTGGAGGAGGTTGGTTTGCTTTAGACTTGTTAATGATAAACCTAATTAATAAAAACATACCTGTTAGAGGAATGATTATAAAAAGGATTATAAGCATTAGGAAAAGTATTTTCATTTAACTTACAAGAAATTTAAAAGGTGCTTTAATCATTCTACATATGCAATCTTTTCACCAATTTTATATTTCAAAATATTTTTAGTAACATTAGCAGGTGTTTGAATAGTTCCTCCATTATTGTTTACTTTGTAATTTCCACTTACGATAACTTCATTAGTATTCTGATTTAGTACAATTTTGTCTGCATTTACAAACTCAAATACACTAGTTTTCAAATTTACATTTCCTGTAAGAATTAGAGTATTGGTTTTCGAATTGAATTCTGATTTTTTTTCACAATTAAAACTCAGGATTTTTTTACCATCAATATCTTCTTGAGCAAAACAGTTTAATCCAAATAAAAAAGTAATAGCAACTAATAAGCTTTTCATAATTATAAATTTAAGTATTATTAAAAGATTAAATTACTGTATTTAATTAATAGAATCTTTGCATTTAACATTTCTTTAAATTTACTATGCTTTAATAAAATCTTCATATTCATAATAAAAGGCTTCAAAAGCACTCATCTTTTCATTAAAAAAAACCATGACGTCTTGCCAAGTATTTTTGTTATGTATTGATACCTTGTAGCCTAAAGGCACATAAATTCTTGAAATTTCTTTTCCGTTGTCTAAAAAATATTCTTCTTCAAAAATAGCATCTGGTAAAAATTCTGTAGTTAAAATTGTTTTTAACTGTTGGAGTTTTTCCCAATAATTAATGCGGTTTTCTAGATCGTCTTCTAAGTCTAAGCTTACGTGCGCAGTTTTATTATCAAAATGAAACTTAAAACTAAAACCTTTTGCTTTAGTATTGTAGAGAATCCATTTTGTTGGAAAAGATTTCCCAAAACTGGTCCAGAATAGTTGTTTTATTTGTCTTGATTCTTCTTTTGAAAACACGTTTTCAAATTTATGGTTAATAATTTCTTTTCTTTTGTCACTTCGATTGAATTGTAGAAGTATGAAACAATTTGTATCGAGAAGATTCAGTTAATTCGCTTGTTCTCGATACTTCGCATTTTCAGGCTCAACTCGAACTGACGCTAAATAAAATAAGCAATAACAATAGCACTTATAATAGTCAATAATTTAGTAACATTAAAAGTATGTCCTTCGTTACTTTCAAATAAAATGGTAGTTGAAATATGTAAAAATATACCAATAACTAATGCTGATATTTGCGTATAATACGTATCGAAAAAACTAAAATTAGCAGACAAAAACACACCTAAAGGCGTCATTAAAGCAAATACTAATAAAAATGCTAACGACTTATATTTTGGTATTTTAGAGGCTAAAAAGAAAGTAGATAATATAATAGCTATTGGTAGTTTATGAATAATAATACCGTAAATAAGATTAGTGTGCCCATCTATTGGAATGCCTTCTAAAACACTATGAATACTTAAACTAATAAATAATAACCAAGGAAAAACAGTAGCGTTTTTACTTATATGTACATGACCATGTTCTGCACCTTTAGAGAAAAACTCTAAAATAATTTGAAGTAGAATACCTGCCATTATAAATAAGCCAACATCTTTATAATTGCCTTTATAAACCTCTGGCAGAAAATGAAAAACGGTTATCGATAATAAAAAGGCTCCACTAAAAGCAAGTAGTAGTTTTAGGTGCTTTGGTTGTTTTGGCTTTAATACAAAAACAACTAAAAAACCAAATACAACAGATATTATAGGAAGTAAAATATTTAAAAGCATAGTTTACTTAAAAATAAGAATTAAACGTTTAGATGTACTCTTATGATACTTATTTAATTTATAATCTCCAAAAACATCTAATAAGTGCACACCAGCTTTTTCAAAAAGAGTTTCAAAATCTGCTAAAGTAAGCGCACGAACACGTTCTTGAAATTCAAAATCTTGACCTTCTGCAGTAAAAGAGATATCTTTAACTATATAGCCATTTTCGATACGGCGTTTTTGTTTAAAGGCGATACCTTCAACTGTTTTTGTGTTTTCTTCGACTAAATTTTCTATTATATAATCGGTATTTAAAAAGTCGATAACACCAAAACCTGTTTCGTTTAAATTAGCTTTAATAGCCTTTATAGTATTGAGATTGTCTTCTTCATTTTCAAAATAGCCAAAACTTGTAAAGAGATTAAAAACAGCATCAAATTGCTCATGATATGGTTTGCACATGTCGTGCACATTAAACTTAAGCGTTTCATTTTCAAACTGTTTGGCATGCGCAATACTGTTAGCAGATAAATCTACTCCTGTAACATCAAATCCTATTTTATTTAAATAAACAGCATGTCTGCCTTTACCACAAGCAAGGTCAAGAATTTTTCCGTTTTCTGGAATGTTTAAGTAGTTGGTAAGATTATACATAAAGTTTTCGGCTTCATTGTAATCTCTATCTTTATATAAAATGTGGTAAAAAGGTGTGTTAAACCATGAGGCATACCAGGTTGTTTCGTCTTTTGTCATATTTATTTCCCTCGAAAATGAGAATCTGATTTTAGTTTATTATTTGTTGGAACAAAAATAGAGTATTTTTGCTTTGTATTAGACGAAAATAATGGAGGATAATTTCAAGATGGTAGCCAAAACCTTATTTGGTTTTGAAGAGATATTAGCAAAAGAGCTTACACAACTTGGTGCAATGCATGTAAAGCAAGGCGTTAGGAATGTTAGCTTTGAAGGTGATAAAGGTTTTATGTACAAGGCTAATTTAGGTATTAGAACTGCAATAAAAATTTTAAAGCCTATTAAAACATTTCGTGTTAATAATGAAAAGGATTTATACACAAATGTGTATAGAATGGATTGGAGTAAATACATGAAATCTTCTGGTACTTTAGCAGTAAGTGCAACTGTTAACTCTACCGTTTTTACACATTCTCAATACACAGCATTAAAAGTAAAAGATGCTATTGTAGATAAGTTTAGAGATGAAACTGGAGAGCGACCAAATATAGATTTACGTTTTCCAGATTTAAAAATTAATGTACATATAGACCGTTCTATGTGCACTATTTCTTTAGATACTTCTGGAGAATCTTTACACAAACGTGGCTATAAAACAGCAACCAATATTGCACCAATAAATGAGGTTTTAGCAGCAGGTTTAATTATGCTTTCTGGTTGGGATGGACAAACAGATTTTATAGACCCAATGTGTGGTAGTGGAACTATTTTAGCTGAAGCAGCAATGATTGCCTGTAATATTCCACCAAATTTAATGAGAAAGGAGTTTGCTTTTGAGCGCTGGAATGATTGGGATGTTGAACTTTTTGAGAAAATTGAAGAATCTCTATTAAAGAAAACGAGAGATTTCCACCATAAAATGGTAGGTTACGACAAATCGCCAAGTGCTGTTGCTAAAGCTAACGACAATATTAAAAATGCACAATTAGACGATTTTATTACCATTAAACATGAAGATTTCTTTAAAACTCAAAGAGCAGGAGAGGAGAAGTTACATATTGTTTTTAATCCACCTTATGGCGAGCGTTTAGATATAGAAATGGAGAGTTTTTATAAAAACATTGGCGACACCTTGAAGCAAGGTTACCCAAATACAGATGCTTGGTTTATAACCTCTAACTTAGAAGCTATAAAGCATGTTGGTTTACGTCCTTCGCGTAAAATTAAATTAATGAATGCAAAACTAGAATCTCGTCTAGTTAAGTACGTAATGTATGCTGGAAGTAAAAAGGGTAAGTATATGGATAACGATTAATTTACAGAAACATATTTTATTCCTTTTTTTTAAAAATAGGAATAAAATAAGAAAATGTGTAACCGTAGCCAACGCCAAAGCTTCCGCTATCGTTAGTTTTATTAAAACCAGGAATGTAGAGGTTTTCAAAATTTTCTGGCTTATTATTAGAAATTGTTCCTTTTAACTGTGCATTTAAGGTAATGAAGAAGTTGTTAAAAATCTCAGCTTTAATACCTATAATAAATTCTAACCACGCAGCAGATAACCCATTAAATTCTTTGCTTTCTGTATTTGTAAATTGTGGTTCGAAAAATTGATCTTGACTAAAGACAGTAAAACTATTTCTAGTTTGAGAAAAAGTACTGTAACCTAATCTAAAACCACTATAAATCATATTACTCATATCTAACCAGTTCTTGTACATATTATAATCTATACCAAGTTTAATATAACTACCGTTTGCTGTTGCACTTAAAAAATCTGTAGTTGTCGTTTTTTCTTCATTACCTATTTCTGCTGCTGCGAAAAGTTTTTTTGTAAGTCTAAAATCACCACTAATTTCGAAACCAGAGTACTCCTTATCTACAGCCGTTCTAACTAGTTTGCTAAAGTCTGTACCAATTCTAAGACCATATTTTTGAACGTATTTTATAGAATCTATATTTTTAATGTCTTCCTCTTGTTCCTGTGCACCAACAAATAGGCAACACAAAAACAAAAAACAACTAGTGACGTATTGTAAAGTGTATTTCATTTTCGTTTGTTACAGTTTGGTTATCATTTTCTGGTGCTACAAATAGCATCCAATTGTCAGCATCAGGTTCTATAGTTATTACAATGTTTTTATAAGTTGTTTTAAAACCACAAGCGCGAGAGACGTAAACATCTTCAACGCCATATTCTATTGTTATAACATCTGGATTTCCTTCAATTGTTCCATCTGCTAAAACTTCATAATCTCTATAGACACGATATTTTGTAATACCAACACCCAATTCATCTCTATTAGTATCTAGAGGTAAAACTATTTGGTCTGCTATAACATTATTAAAATCTTCTAAAAGGCGTGTATCATCTTCAAAATCTTCAACACGCAGTCCTGTAACATTTTTTGGATTATCTGTAAGTATTAAATCTCTAAATTCTACTATCATTCTTGGTGTGGTAGGTGTATCTTCAGAACAAATATCGTCTCTTTCGCAGCTTAATGCTATACAGATAAAGAGTAGAAGTAAGGTTGTTATTTTTTTCATTTATGTAGAACTTGTTTCAGTATCTATTATTTCTGCTTTAGCGATAATTTTTTTTTTTTTTATAAACTAACGTTTTTCTAGTAACACTATATTCTCCACATGATGCGTTTGTGGAAACATATCTACAGCTTGTGTTTTAGTAACCTTATACATAGCATCCATTAATTCTAAATCTCTAGCTTGTGTAGCGCTATTGCAACTTACATAAACTACTTTTTGTGGCGCAACGTTTAATATTTGTTTAACAACATCTTTATGCATGCCATCTCTTGGAGGATCTGTAATAATAACGTCTGGTTGACCATGCGTATTTATAAACGCTTCGTTAAAAACATTTTTCATGTCTCCTACAAAAAACTCGCAATTGGTAATATTATTGCGTTCTGCATTTTCTTTTGCAGCACTAATAGCGTCTGGCACAGATTCTACACCAATAACCTTTTTAGCATTTTTAGATACAAATTGTGCTATAGTTCCAGTTCCTGTATATAAATCGTAAACGAGCTCGTCTCCTTTTAAATTGGCAAATTCGCGTGTTAATTTGTAGAGTTCGAAAGCTTGAGCAGAATTTGTTTGGTAAAACGATTTGGCATTAATTTTAAATTTTAAACCTTCCATTTCTTCAAAAATGTGGTCTTGTCCTTTATAACAAATTACTTCTTGATCGTAAATAGTATCGTTAGCTTTTTCATTAACTACATATTGTAATGAGGTTATCTGCGGAAATGTCTCTGCCACAAAATCAAGTAATAACTCACGTTTTTCTTTATCTTCTTTAAAAAACTGAACTAATACCATAATATCTCCTGTTGAAGATGTTCTAAGCATTAATGTACGTAGCAATCCAGTTTGGTTTCTAGTGTTAAAGAATTCTAGATCGTTCTCTAAAGCAAAGGTTTTAATTGCATTTCTTATAGCATTAGATGGGTCTGCTTGTAAATGACACTTTTTTACATCTAGTATTTTGTCCCACATTCCAGGAATATGAAAACCTAATGCGTTTCTATCTCCTAAATCTTCGTCGCTTTGTATTTCCTCTAGTGTTAACCAACGACTATCGCTAAAAGAGAACTCCATTTTATTTCTATAAAAATACTGCTCTGCAGCTGCTTTAATAGGTGTTATTTCTGGTAATTCTATATGTCCAATTCTAATTAAATTATTGATTACTTCCTTTTGTTTATAAAATAATTGGTGTTCGTAAGCCATGTCTTGCCACTTACAACCACCGCAAACACCATAATGTTGGCAAGCAGGTTCTGTTCTTTTATCACTTAATGTATGAAATACGGTTGCTTTACCTTCATAATAAGCTTTACGCTTTTTAAAGGTTTGCACATCTACAACATCACCAGGTACTGCATTTGGTAGAAAAATTACTTTTCCATCTGGTGCTTTCGCAACAGATTTTCCTTTTGCTGCAGTATCAAAAACTTCAACATTTGTAAAAACTTGCTTTCTTTTATTCTTTCTTGCCATAGGTGCAAAAGTACTTTGTTTTTTAGTACTAAAAAA
>NZ_JALZVX010000018.1 GCF_023299985.1 Lacinutrix sp.
ACTATAAAGCTCCAGTAGAAATCGAATTAGAATTATCAAAGAAAAATAATAAATATGTAGCTTAAAAAATAGTACCAAATTTATTAGCTAGTCCAGAACGCCACAAAACACCAAGATTTTCTGGTGTTTTTCCATTTTGAATACCAATACCAAAGTATTCGTTTTCGAAGTTATTTATCATGTTACAAAAATATAAATACTAAATTAATTACTTTGGTCTTAAATTTTAATAAAAACACACTTTGAAAGCAGAAGATATAGAAACCCAAAACTATTGGACACAGCGATATAAAAATAAAAATACCGGTTGGGATATTGGCTATCCTTCCACGCCTTTAAAAACTTATTTCAACCAAATTGGTAATAGAGAATTAAAAATTTTAATTCCAGGTGCTGGCAATGCTTATGAAGCAGAATACCTTTACGATTTGGGATTTAAAAATATTTTTATTTTAGATATTTCTAAAATCCCTCTAGAAGCTTTCAAAAAAAGAAACCCAACTTTTCCAGAAAATCAATTAATTCAAGATAACTTTTTTACTCACGATGCCACATACGATTTAATTATAGAACAAACCTTTTTCTGTTCTTTTCCTCCTATCCATAAAACAAGGAAAAACTATGCTAAACAAATGTCTAATTTGTTAAATACAAATGGAAAATTAGTTGGTTTATGGTTTAATATTCCGTTATCAAATAATTTAGAAAAGCGTCCTTTTGGTGGAGATAAAACATTGTATTTATCTTATTTAGAGCCTTACTTTAAGGTAAAAACCTTTGAAAAATGTTATAATTCTATTCCGAATAGAAATGAATTATTTGGTGTTTTTTTAAACTAAAAAACACTTCCCTCTAAATAGTATTTCAATTTTAGCCTTACTCTTTTTTTTATTTTTTAGTTAGTTGAAAGTTTCTATATTTTACCTCGACAAAATAAAGAATTTTAATTTAACAAAATTTAATGCCTGTTTTAAAAACTGCTACCATCTTTATTTTTGCTATTCTACTATATTCTTGTAATAACAAAGAACAAAAAAACAAAGATACCTCAATAGAATCGCAAATTATTCCTTCAAAAAAAATCGAATTATCTAAACCTCAATTTATTTTAAATAAAACAATTGTTGCTCATGGTGGTGATTTGTATAATTCTGCTTATTATTCTTTTAAATTTAGAGGAAACACCTATCACTTTAAAAACAATGGCACTAATTATGAGTACAAAAAAATCGTAATAAAAGGAGATACAATTATAGAAGATACACTTTTAAATCATATATTCTCAAGAACAATAAATGGTAAAGCTATTTCGCTTTCTAAAAAAGAAAAAGTAGCTGGAACTGGCGCAATAAATTCTGTAATCTATTTTGCTACATTGCCACATAAACTGAATGATAATGCGGTTAATTCTAAATATATTGAAACCACTATTATAAACAAAGACACCTACGATGTCATAGAAATAACATTTAATAAAGAAGGTGGTGGAGAAGACCATAACGATGAATTTTATTATTGGATAAACAAGAGCTCAGAAAAAATTGACTTCCTAGCATATAACTACAAAGTAAACAAAGGTGGCGTTCGTTTTAGAAGTGCATATAATACTAGAGTTATCGATGGCATTACATTTCAAGACTATATAAATTATAAAGCTGAAATTGGAACACCTCTAAAAGACTTACCAATACTTTATGAGGCAGGAAAATTAAAAGAACTTTCGAAAATTAAAACAGAGAACATTATTAATTTAAACAAAAACTAAAATGAAAAAATTACTATTTATTATTGCAGTTGTGTTAGTGGCAACAAGTGTTAATGCTCAAAAATTTGCTAAAATGGATAAAAGCACAATGGATCGCGCTTATTATCCGGCTGATGCACCAATTAGAACTTTTACAAAAAATGCCGACAAGCAAAAGGCATTAATACCACAAATAAGAGTTACTTACTCTCGTCCTGAAAAAAAAGGTAGAGAAGTATTTGGTCAACTTTTAAAGTTTGGTAAAGCCTGGAGAGTTGGTGCTAACGAGTCTACAGAAATTTTATTTATTAACGATGTTAAATTTGCTGGAAAAGACATTAAAGCTGGACGTTACTCTGTAATTATTATTCCTACTGAGAAAGAATGGACTTTAAAATTAAATACAGAGCTAGACGGTTGGGGAAACTACGGTTACGATGCTAGTAAGGATATTGCAAGTATAAGCGTACCTATTTCTAAAAGTGAAGAAGAAATTGAAAACTTATCAATTTCTCTTTATGAAGCTTCTGCTAATACTGTACATTTAAAAATTGGTTGGGACACTACTGTTGCTGAGTTTCCTATCACAATTAACTAAAGGCACTAAGATTATAAAAACAAAAAAGCTTCACAAATGTGAAGCTTTTTTTAGTAGCGGGAACTGGACTCGAACCAGTGACCTTCGGGTTATGAGCCCGACGAGCTACCTACTGCTCTATCCCGCGATTTAACTTTTAAAATAATTACTTAGCTTTTAACTTTTGGCTCATAATACCGAACAATTATTTTGGACTGCAAATATACAATGCTTTTTAGATATTACAAGCATTATTTAACAAAAAATTACTGTTCGATATTTACTACCTCAAAACCAATGAGTTCTAAGTTTTCAAATTGTGGAGATACTTGTATTGGATTACAACACACCTCACAATCTTCTACATATGTTTGTTGACTTACACTACTGTCTAACAGCATAGATATAGTTTCCCAACAATAAGGGCATTGAAAAAAATGTTCGTACATATGGCAATTAAAATTATCGTAAAAATATAAAAGAGCTAACTATTAAGTTAACTCTTTTATATAATATTTTATAACCTTTATCTTAATCTCTTTCAACTACGTAAGTTTCTTTATATGTAGTAATAGCACTCTTAACACTTGCTCTATCTTCTACAACAGTAGCATACTCAACATCCATGTTATTATCACTTAGCATTAAAGTACTTAGCTTGGCTAATTGACTAAATTGTAGTGGTAAATTTCCTGTTAACTTATTTTCAGAAAGAATTAATTCTTCTAAATTTTTTAAGTCTGTTAATTCTAAAGGTATTTTTCCGTGTAACTTATTATCTAATAAACTTAATTTTTCGAGCTTAGACAATACTCCTATTTCAACAGGTATTACTCCTGTTAAAAAATTACTTCCTAATTGTAGTTCTTTTAAATTAACTAAAGCTGTTAATTCTAACGGAATGTTTCCTGTAAAACTATTACTATATAAAGCTAATATTTCAAGGTTTTTTAAGTTTCCTAAAAATGAAGGAATATTACCTTCAAACTTATTTAAAAATAACTCAAGAGATGTTAAAGCTTTTAAGTTAGACATTGATGTAGGAAGAGTTCCTGATAACTTATTTAAACCAAAATTAATTTTTGTTAATCCTGTTAAGTTTCCTATTTCCTGCGGAAGGACTCCATTTAAGTTGTTAAACAGTAAATCAAGAGCAACAACTTTATTGTTTTTTAATGTAACACCATACCAAGTACTTACATCTGCATTTAAATCCCATTTTTTTGTCCACTCCTCTCCGTTAGTAGAAGAATGTAATGCGATTAGGGCTTCTTTTTCTGTGTTTGAAATTCCTGCAAAACTTAATAAAGACACAAAAAGGCAAATTAAGGTTAGGTTAAGATTTTTCATTTTGATTTAGTTTATAAGGGTTAACTATAAGATCAAATTTAAAACAAACACCTATTAAGAACAAATTTTTTCGATAAACGACACGTGTAGTTCATCTAATAAATCATAAATACCGATTAAAAACACTTTTTAGTAGATTAACTGTGTTTTTTAGAGTTTTAAAATGAAGTATTAAGTAATTCTCCGCTTAGTTGTAATAAATCTAATTCTGATAATTTAGCAGAAAATTTAGCCTGATTTCTACTTAGCTCAGCATTCAATAAATTAAGTTGTGCCTGCCTAAATTCAATAGAATTTACTTGACCAATTTTAAATTTCTGTTCTGTACGATCGAAATTATTCTTAGCTGTAGTAATATTATCTTCTTGAAGATTATAAATCTGCAACTTATTTTTATAGTCGTCCCAAACGTTATTAAACGTTCGTGTTATACTAAGTAGAATGTTCTCTTTTTGCAGTTGTTGTGTTTCAAGGTTAACTTTAGCATTTCTAACTCTAGTTATTGTAGTACCTCCATCAAAAATATTCCAAGAAAAATTTAAACCAGCAGATAGCCCTGTATTTGTAGAAACAGCAACAAACGAAGCTGCATTATTATTGTTTTTATTCCAACCATAACTCCCAACCAAACCAACTGTTGGTAAATATGCAGATTTACCAGATTTAATATCTAGTTGACTAATTGCAATGTTTTTTTCGTTTTGAAGTAAGGCTACATTTCTTGTTTTGGCTTTATTAAATAAACTGTCTTTTTGAAATTGTAATGCAAAATTAATTTCGGTTTCTACACTATAATCACTTTGCAAAGCATCACCCAAAACAACATTTAAATCTCGTTTTCCATTTCTTAATTGCTGCTTAGCATTTATAATATTAATACTATCGTTAACAATATCTACTTCAGCATTTAAAATGCCTAATTTAGTATTTTGACCATAATCGAATTGATATTGCGCTCTTACCAATCTATCTTTAGATATTTTTAAAGTCTCTTCTAAAGCAGATAGGTTTTCTGTTTGTTGTGCTACATCATAATAAACAGAAAACAACTGGACAATTGTATTTTCTATAGTTTCACGAGCCTGCAATTCAGATAATTGGTATTGCTCTTTTAAACTTTTATAATTATAACGCCTTCCTAATCCATCAAAAATAGTGTAGTTTAAGTTTAAGGACGCATTGTATCTGTCGCTTTCAGCTCCATTTAAAACGGCTGTTGTACCATTAGAAAACTCAGCTTCAGTATTATCTAAATTGTAAGTTGCTCCAGCATTACCAGTTAATGTTGGTAAATAACCTGAGTTTAATATACTTGTATTGTTTTCTGCTACCTCTAATGCATTTGATATTATTTGAATATCATAATTATTTTCCAAAGCAAGCTTTACAGCTTCTTTTGGAGTAACTATTGTCTGTGCATTTACAAGTGACGTAAAACACAATATGGTTAAGATTAAGCTGTTTTTAATGTTCATTTTGCTCTTTTATTAAACGCTGTAATTCTTCTTTAGTAACATAATTATTTTTGGGTGGTATTTTAGAATTTACTTCTAAATCTTTATCATCGTTTTTCTCTTTTGTTACACGCTCTACTTCTTCTTTTGTTACTTTATTTCCAGTAAGCAACCACTTTAGAGCTGTCTTAGTACTATTGCTAAACGATAAGAAAATTGGTAATACAACAAGTGTAAGAACTGTTGCAAACCCAATACCATAAGCAATTGAAACTGCCATAGGAATTAAAAACTGTGCTTGCCTACTTTCTTCAAAGATTAATGGAGCTAAACCTGCTACAGTAGTAATTGATGTTAAAAAAATTGCTCTAAATCGAGAACGACCTGCTTCATACAAAGCATCGTCAAACAACATACCATCTCTTAAATTATTATTAAACTTGCCAATAAGCACTAATCCATCATTAACCATTATTCCTATAAGAGCAATAATACCTAACATTGATAGGATGTTTAATGGAAAATCATGAATCCAGTGTCCCCAAGCTACTGCAGGTAAACTTAATGGAATAAGCAACAGTAATAAAAGTGGCTGACTGTAACTTCTAAAAGTAAAAGCAATAACTATATATATAAGTGCTAAAATTGTTAAACCAACTGCATTTAGCGAATTAAAAAGTTTTAATCGCTCTCTGTTTTGACCTTCGTAAGATGGTGAGACTGTTGGATATTTAGACAGTATTTCTGGCATAATTTCGTCTTTAATTTCTGCCATAATATCTGTTGGACTCGTTTTCTTTTGATCTTTTATATCTGCCGAAACTTGAATCTCTCTTCTACCTTCTAAATGATTTATAGCAACATCACCTCGTTCTATACTGTAACTAGCAACTTCTTTTAATGGCACTCTTTGTCCATTTGGAGTTACAATACGCATGTTATCCAAGTTTTTAATAGACGAGCGATTCTCTCTATTATACCTTACCCAAACTCTAATTTCGTCTTGTCCTCTCTGGAAGCGTTGTGCTTGTATTCCAAAAAAGGCAGAGCGTACTTGCGTCATTACCGTTCTTAAATCTAAACCAAGCGCGTAAGCACTTTCGTTAAGTTCTAAACGAATTTCTTTAATACCTGCAGGATCATTATCTGTGACATCTTTAAGTAGTATGTTATTTTCAAGATATTCTTTAAGTTCTTTTTTTACGGCTTTTAACTCGGTAATATCATTTCCTAAAAGTGATATTGAAACTGGACTACCACCAAAGTTACCACCACTTCCATACACCAAACTTTCTACACCTAATACAGCACCTACACGCTCTTGAATTTTATTGGTAATCAAATCTGCAGTTATTTCGTTAGGACGTTCTTCTCCTGGCAAAAGGTTTATAGAAAGTGATGCGGTTGATGATCCTGGCCCAATATTTCGAATCATATTTTCTACCAAATATTTTTCAGAATCTGCGCCTAGATATTCATCATTTACCTCTTTAGTAACTTCAATTGCTTTATCTTCTATAAAAGAAATAATACTGTCTGTTACTTTTTCATTTGTACCATTAGGCATATTTAATGTAATCCTAACGTTATCACTGGCTATTCTTGGAAAAAAAGCACCTCTAATTATACCACCTTCAAAGCTGGCTTTAGTTAGTATTAAAAAGACTATAAAAAATGAGAACGTTAAAAACTTATATTTTAAAGCAAATCTTAATACTGGACTATATAATTTATCGCGAAGCCAAGTCATTATTTTGTCTCCAAACATATTAATGTAACGTAATTTTGAAAACACTTTTTGAAACACACCTGCAACACCTTCTTTAGGTGTGTTATTTTGTTTCTTTAACGCTTTAGAATGAGCTAAATGTGCTGGTAAAATAATTAAAGCTTCTACTAAAGAAACCACTAAAGTTAAAATTACAACGACTGATACTTCTCCAAAAAACTCTCCTATTCTACCATCTAAAAACAAGAAAATTGAAAAGGCAAGAATAGTGGTTAGAATGGCAGATACAATAGCTGGCAAAACTTCCATAACACCATCTAATGCTGCTTGCTCTGGCGTTTTTCCTTTTTCGTAATGTTGGTAAATATTTTCGGCAATTACAATACCATCATCTACAAGAATACCAATAACTATAATCATCCCAAAAAGCGATAATACATTTATTGTAACAGCAAAATAAGCTGCAAACATAAACATACCTGCAAAAGCAACTGGTAAACCAACGGCTACCCAAAATGCTAAACGCGTATTAAGGAATAGAGATAAAAACAGTAATACTAATAACATTCCTACAATTGCATTCTCTGATAATAAGTCCTTACGCTGTACTAATGTTACAGATAAATCTCTAACAATATCTAATTGAACATTGTCGTATTTCTCATTAAAAATTTCAATATATTCTTTAGCTTTTTCTGCAGAAGAAATTAAATCTTCGGTATTTGTACTTGTTATGGTAACATTAATAGACAGGTTGCCACTAAAAAAATTAGCATTTGGAGTTTCAGAAAACTGATCTTTTACAACAGCTACATCTTTTAATTTTATAATACGTCCTGATGCGTCAGATTTAACAACCAAATTTGATAACTCATCTGCATAGTACGATCTTGAATTTGCTCTAATAAGATATTCCTCAGCATCAGTCTTAATAGTTCCTCCTGTTGTAATTAAACTAGATTGGTTTACAGCGCTTGACACTTCAGCAAAAGATAGATTATAGGCCAATAAGCTAACTTCGTCGATAGCTATTTCAATTTCTTCTTCTGGATAGCCTGAAATTTGTATTTGCGAAATACCATCAATACCTCTTAAATCGTTTTCTACTTGTCGTCCAATTTGTTTTAATGTTGCTAAAGGAATATTAGAACCACTAATTGCAAATGAAATTGTTGGTCTTAAAGCTTCTTGCTTTGCAACAATTAAAGGCTCCATACCAACAGGAAATGAAGGCACACGATCTACAGCATTCTTAATTTCAAGAAGCATAAAATCTATATCTTTTCCTTTCTGTATTTCTATATTTATGGTTCCACTATTTTCTCTTGAGGTAGAAGTAACGCGTTCTATACCGTCTAATCCTTTAAGATTATCTTCAATTTTAAGAACAATACCTTCTTCTACTTCTTGAGGCGAAGCTCCTGGATAAGTAACATTAATATTAATGTTTTTAGAATCTATTAAAGGAAAGTAAGACGATTTTAGATTAATGGCACCAACAACACCAAACACAATAAAAGTCCACATTACAATATTTACTGCAACACTGTGTTTTATAAAATAAGCAATCAGTTTTCTCATGTCTTATTTTACTTTTTTAGATTTTGAAACCTCTAAAGATGTTTCATTCTTATCTACAAACGGTTTAACTAACATTCCTGCATAAGCTCCTGGAACTGGTTTAGACAAAATAACTGTACCATTTGGAACGTTTTTTAATACCACTTTAGAATCTAAAAAATAGACAGGCTTAACATCTATAATATCTAGAACACTATCTCTTACAACAAATATTTGCTCTGTATCTAAAAATAGATTTCTATTAATTTCTATAGCGTCTTTTTCTTCTCTAGCATTTA
>NZ_JALZVX010000019.1 GCF_023299985.1 Lacinutrix sp.
GCATTTCTTTTGCTTCAAGCATTTCTATTAATTCTTCAATTTTATGATCTTTTCTTTTTATAGAATTACCTTTCCAGGTAGACACATTAAAATGTTTTGTGCCATGTTTTACGTGGTCTGCCATCCAATAATTTACTGGTGTTATTCTATTATACCAAGGATAACGTGTTGCGTTACTGTGGCAATCGAAACAAGCTTCTGTTAGTATTGCTTTTACGTTTTCTGGTGGTTTGGTGTCTTCAAAAAAAGCAGTAACAGACTCCATTGAACCTTCATTTTTTTCTGGTCCAAAAAACTGAGCTATTAAAAATACTATTAATAAAACAAGCAGTATTTTTTTTACAATTTTCATCTGTATATATTTATATTGTTTAATTTTAAAGCATAAAAATAATAATTTCATTTCACTCCTGAAGCCTTATATCAAGAATTAAATTATGTAAATCATTCTAGAGAGAAACGATTACACTACGCTAATTTGGTTATTAATAATCCAAGTTTAATTTCTAAGCTGTTAGATATTCTTTTTATGGTGGATAATAAAATGTCGCCTCGTGCTGCTTGGGTTTTCGAATTTATGTGTAAAGAAAACTTAAATACCATAATTCCTTATCTTCACCGTTTTACCGAAAACGTTAACAAAGTACATTTAAATTCCGCAGTAAGACCTGTTGCTAAAGTTTGCGAATACTTAATAAAAGCTTTGTACAGTAAACTAGATAACGAAATTAAACAAGCCTTAAATTCTACACATAAAGAAAAAATTATTGAAGCCTGTTTTGATTGGATGATTAATGACGAAAAAATAGCACCTAAAGCTTATGCTATGAATTCGTTATTCCTTTTAGGGCGAGATTATGATTGGATTCATCCAGATCTAGCATTAATTCTAGAACGCGACTACCAAATGCAAAGTTCTGGCTTTAAGGCAAGAGCTAGACATATACTTAATAAGATTATGAAATAGTGAATAGTGAATAGTGAATAGTGAATAGTGAATAGTGAATAGTGAAAAACTCGTTAAAACTTTTAATGCTTAACTCTTAACTTTTCACTTTCTTAGCTATCTTTGCTTTTTTCAAAATTTGAAACTAAATAACACAAAACTATGTCATTATCTGCATTAAATGCCATCTCACCAATAGATGGACGTTATAGAAATAAAATTGAAGTATTAGGCGATTATTTTTCTGAAGAAGCGCTTATTAAATATCGTGTTTTAGTAGAAATAGAATACTTTATTGCGCTTTGCGAACAACCTTTACCTCAACTTGAAAGTATTGATGCTTCGGTATTTGAAGACTTACGTAAAATATATAAAGATTTTTCTACAGAAGATGCGCAAGCCATTAAAGATATTGAAAGCGTAACAAACCACGATGTAAAAGCCGTTGAATACTTTATTAAAAAAGAATTCGACAAATTAGGATTAGAGCAATACAAGGAGTTTATTCACTTTGGTTTAACCTCTCAAGACATTAACAACACAGCAATTCCTTTAAGTATTAAGGAAGCTGTGAACGACGTTTACGTACCGCGTTATTTTGAAGTATTAAAGCGTCTAGAAGAATTATCTAACGATTGGGCAGCAATACCAATGTTAGCAAGAACACATGGTCAACCAGCTTCTCCAACTCGTTTAGGAAAAGAAATTGAAGTGTTTGTAGTGCGTTTAAAAGAACAGTTTAATTTATTAAACGATATTCCAAGTGCAGCCAAATTTGGTGGTGCAACAGGAAATTTTAATGCACATAAAGTAGCCTATCCATCTATAGACTGGAAAGCTTTTGGTGGTGCTTTTGTACAAGAAAAACTAGGGTTATCACATTCTTTCCCAACTACACAAATTGAACATTACGACCATATGGCTGCATTGTTTGATTGTTTAAAGCGTATTAACACCATAATTATAGATTTAGATCGCGATATTTGGACGTATGTGTCTATGGATTACTTTAAGCAGAAAATTAAAGCTGGAGAAGTAGGAAGTAGCGCAATGCCACACAAAGTCAACCCAATAGATTTTGAAAACTCTGAAGGTAATCTAGGTTTGGCTAATGCCATTTTCGAACATTTATCTGCAAAACTACCTATCTCTCGTTTACAACGTGATTTAACAGATAGTACTGTTTTAAGAAACGTTGGTGTGCCTTTTGGACATACACTTATTGCTTTTCAATCGACTTTAAAAGGATTAAACAAGTTATTGCTTAACGAACCTAAGTTTGCTCAAGATTTAGAAAACAATTGGGCTGTAGTTGCAGAGGCAATACAAACTATTTTACGTCGTGAAGCGTACCCAAATCCTTATGAAGCTTTAAAAGGTTTAACTAGAACTAACGAAGCAATTACTAAAACGTCTATTTCAAATTTTATTGATACTTTAGAGGTTAGCGATGCTATTAAAACAGAATTAAAAGCAATTTCGCCAAGTAACTATACAGGAATATAAAAAAAACAGAAGATTCAAAATATTAAAGTTTCTAAAAAACAAAAAGGCTTATCTCTCGATAGGCCTTTTATATTAACATGTAATTGTTAATTACAAACTATTCGTCAAAATAATTCATAAGTTTTTGAAGTTGACTTTCATCAACGTCTGCGTTTTTCATTTGAGATATCAACTGGTATAGTTTTTCGGGTTGCATATTGTCTCCTAAAACTCTTACTACTGCAAATCCAAGTTCTCTAGAGCTTGCTAATACTAGAAACTCATCTATAGTATCTTCGTCTCCAATGGTATTAATTCTAAATTTTATACCATTATCGCTAAATTCCATAAGTTCACTATACTTTTCATTTTTAAAAATAGTTTTTACTTTTTCTAATTCTTGAGTATAGTTTTCTTCGCTTATATTTTTAGCCTTGTAAGCCAAAATATTAATTTTATCAAACGACTTATAGATCTCTTTTTGTTCTTTGCTTAGTTCAACTTCAGAAATATCTAGCATTTTTGGAGATAAATCTAAAGTTAAAAACTCTGGCAAATCTTGATGTGCTACAAAGTAGTTTTGTATGGAAGCTTCGTCTTTACAACTTACTAGAGCAAGTGCTAAGAATAGGCTAAAACTTAAGGTTTTAAAAATTGATTTCATGATGATTGATAATTTTAGAAATAGATTATTTCTTACTCTTTTTCTCTAATTCCTTTGCTCCTGGTAAATCGAAAGCATTAATAAGCTTAGATAATTGGTTTAAATCAATATCGCCTACAAAAGAAACTAATACAGATTCCATACCTCTATTTTTACCGTTAACCGATACATCTAAATTTTTAGTAATAGCATCTAAACCATTTACAAACATTAAAAGTTCTTTAACATGGTCTTCGTTTTTACCTTCTTCAACATAAAACTTTACAACAACTCCATCGTCTTTAATCTCCATTAATTCTTCTAAAGAACCAGAGCGCTTATTTACCCATTTAGAAATATCTGCTGCAATAACTTTATCGTCTGTAGCTAATGTTTTAAAACTGGTAATACTTTTTACCATACTCATGAAATCCTGAGAATCTTTATCGTCTGTTTGTAAGTTAAATTTTGCTAACATTTGAAACATCTTAGGCTTAATTGATGCATAAGTTACATTGTCTTTATCGCTATATTTCTCAAATATATCGCTTTGAGCCATTGCTGTTAATGGCATTAATAGTATTGCAAAAGCAAATACAATTAGGGATTTTTTCATTGTGTTTAATTTATTTATTGTGTTCATTTTTTTAATTTTTATTTGTTAATAATGTGAAAATGAATTCGCGTTTTTAAATTTGTTTTTAGTTTTTAAATTCGTGTTACGCTTGGTTCATTTTTTAAAATCTTTTAATTTCTTGTTTTTTTTTAATCTTTCAATCCTCGAACAAAAACCTTCTCTTTTTTAATAAGCGATCCATAGGATTGGTTATTTCTTTTAAATAGTCAACTTGTGTGCCAATTTTACTAATTTCATCTAAATAGCTTACTTGAGCTGTGCCTTGATTAAAGTGTTTAGACATGATTGCTAGCGCTTCTTTAGCGTTATTAATTTCAATTTTATCTGCATCTGTTAGTGTTAGTTTTTCTTCATTAAAAGATTTAAAAACAAAAACCGACACCATAAGAACCGTAACCGCTGCAACAGATAACCATTTAAAATTAAATCTATTTTTATTCTTAGATTTTTCAGGAAATGATAACGCTTTAGTAAACTGTTCTTCTTGGTTTACCAAAAAATAAGTAAACATAGGTTTGTATGGTTCTAAATGTGGCGCTACAGTTTCTTGCGAAAAATAGTCTTTTAACTGCTGCTCTTCTTTTAGTGATGTCTCACCGTTTTCGTACTTTTCTAGTAAATTTTCTAT
This sequence comes from Lacinutrix sp., assembly GCF_023299985.1. Taxonomy (GTDB): domain Bacteria; phylum Bacteroidota; class Bacteroidia; order Flavobacteriales; family Flavobacteriaceae; genus Lacinutrix. The sequence goes on from NZ_JALZVX010000019.1 coordinate 4,340, forward strand.
ATTATTTAACACCATAATTATGTGTACTCGTTAATTTTTCTCTTATTGTTTTTCTTGCTCTTGATAAAGCGACGCGTATTGCTGTTTCGTTCATATCAAGCATTTTAGCAATTTCTTTAAATTCGTATTGCTCTATATCTCTTAATTGTACTACCATTTTTTGTTGCTCTGGTAATGTTTCCATTATTTTCCCAACCCAACCTAGACTATCGTTTAATTCTAATTCTTTTTGAAGCGATACGCTATGGTCTTGGTAATTACTATGTACAATTTTTAAATGCTGTGCTTGTTTAGACTTTAGCTTATCGAAACAAAAGTTTTTTGTCATGGTCATTGAAAACGCTTCAACATTTTTATAGTCTTTTATCTTCGCTTTATTCTTCCACAGTTTTATTAAAACTTCTTGTGTTGCATCTTCGGCCTCTTCTCTAGACACAAGCAATCTTTTTGCTAGTCTAAAGACTTTGTCCTTAAAAGGTGTCACAATGTTTAAAAATTCTAACTGTGTCATTTAATTTGGTTGGTTTATGTTATTACGACGAACAACTTTGTATTTTGTTACAAAACATTTCTATTTAATCATATAAAATTTGAATTTGCTGTAAAATGGATGTTTATTTTTTTCTTTAAAAGAAAAATAAAAAATAAAAAAGCACGTTTCATAATTGTATGTATAGTTATGTTATGATTGTAGTTTAAAAATAACTACTTTTAGACTGAAAAAGAAAAATTACAAATATGAAAAATCCTAAAACACTACTTGCTGTAATACTATTATCTCTCCTCTTTACTAATTGTTTTGATGACCAAGATGATAACCCAATAACTACTCAAGACATTAACAGTTTTGTTTATCGTGGTATGGATGCATTTTATTTATACAGAGATCAAGTACCAGATTTGGTTCAAGACAGAGCCAATAGTAATGACTTTAATAACTATTTAAGCGGTTTTAATAGTCCTGAAACTTTATTTGAAAGTTTAATTTACGACAGAACAAACACAGATAGATTTAGCTGGATAGTTGACGATTTTATTGCGCTTGAACAACAGTTTGATGGTATTACAAAATCTAACGGAATGGAGTTTGGTTTACAACGATTCTCTTCTGGAAGTGATGACATTTTTGGAATTGTTAGACTCGTTTTACCAAATACTAGCGCAGAAGCTAATGGGTTACAACGTGGTGATTTATTTAATGCTGTAAATGGCACACAATTGACGGTTAGCAATTGGAATAGTTTATTAGGTGCAGATAATTTAAATTTAAACCTTGCCGTATATAATACTAATAATACTCCTGAAACAGATGATGACACTGTTGATGCTTCAGATAACACCATAGCGCTCTCTAGAATAGAATACACAGAAAATCCTGTTTTTAGAACTGAAATACTTCAAGTAGAAGGTGATAACGTAGGCTATTTAATGTACAATGGTTTTGTTGGCAATTTTAACAGTGCTTTAAATGCTGCTTTTAGTGAGTTTCTAGCAAATAATGTACAGCACTTAGTACTAGATTTACGTTACAATCCTGGTGGATCTGTAAATTCGGCAGCATTATTAGGTAGTTTAGTAACTGGACAGTTTAATGGCGATGTTTTTGCAAAATTACTATTCAACAACCTGCAGCAAGCTAGCAATGTTGACTTTGCTTTTGTTGATAATAACGAAGGTTCTGCTCTTAATAGTCTTAACCTTAATAAGGTTTATATTCTAGCAACAGGATCATCAGCTTCTGCTAGTGAAATGGTAATAAATAGCTTAGATGCTTATATAGATGTTATACAAATTGGTACACAAACCGTTGGTAAATCTCAAGCTTCTATAACAATTTACGATTCTCCAAACTTTGGTAGAACTGAAGCAAACCCAAGTCATACTTATGCTATGCAACCTTTAGTTGCAATAACGGTTAATAAAGATGGTACACAAGTACCTGCTCAAGGTATCGCTGTAGATATTGAAATAAGTGAAACAATAAATAACTTTGGTATTTTAGGTGACGCTAATGAACCTCTTTTGGCAGAAGCATTGGCTCATATCGCTGCTAACGGTAGACCGTTTAATATCTCAAAAAGCAAAACTATTGAGACTATTTTTGATAGTAACGATCTATTACCACACAGTAAAGAAATGTACATTGAGCAATAAAACTTACTTTAATTGGAGTTCTGGTAAAGACTCTGCTTTGGCTTTATATTATTTACTTAAAGACGCTAATTTCTCAATTGAAAAACTGGTAACGACTGTTAACGCTCATTACAACCGTGTTTCTATGCATGGATTACCTGTTAATGTTTTAAAGGCACAAATCGAAGCTATTGGCATTCCATTACAAACTATTGAGCTTCCAGAGCAACCAAGTATGGAAGATTACGAGCATATAATGACTAAAACGGTTAATAGCCTAAAAGCAGAACAATTTACTCATGCTGTGTTTGGAGATATTTTTTTAGAAGATTTAAAACAGTATAGAGAAGATAATCTTGCAAAACACAATATTAAAACGGTTTTTCCACTTTGGAAAAAAGACACCACAACATTAATTAACCAATTTATAGATTTAGGATTTAAAGCTGTTATTGTTTGTGCTAGTGCTAAATATTTTTCTGAAGATTTTGTTGGACAAACCATAACTAAAGAACTTATAGCCAACTTACCCAAAGAAGTCGATGTTTGTGGCGAAAATGGAGAGTTTCATACCTTTTGTTATGATGGTCCTATTTTTAAAAAGCCTATTCTTTTTTCTATTGGAGAAAAAATATATCGTGAATACAACACGCCAAAAACTGAAGATTCTGTTTGTGGCTCTGGTAAAACTGGATTTTGGTTTTGCGATTTGGTATTAGAATACTAAAAAAGCCTGCGAATGCAGGCTTTTTTAATTTACAAATAATCGTTTTTTAGTTGAAGTAAACTTCTCCTGGAATAATACCTATTTCAAGAGATTCAATTTCTGTATTTGTACTTAAATCGTAAACTTTTAATGATCCTTCACTAGTAAAATCTCCAGCATCTACACCATATAACATTCCATTATTAATAGCCATATCATAAAAATTAATTGAAGAAAATTCTGCTGTAGTAGGTAACACATCATCCGTTTCTGTTAACTTATATATGCCATCAGACGATTTATAATAGAAACTTCCGTTATTATCGTAATTCAATTTACTTGGAGCTAAAGCTGTGTCAAATGCAATAGTTTTGGTAATTGTATTATCAGAAGCGCTAATTTCAATTAAGTTTTCAGAGGTTAATACCCAAACATCTCCATTAGCATCAAACTGAATTGAATTAGGAGAGTTTCCTACTGTAACACTAGTTGCAATTTCATCTGTAACAGTGTTAACAACATCTACTTTATCTCCAAACCCAAAAATACCAGTAGTAACATAAACCGTGTTATTAGAAGCTATAATTTCTTCTGGCAAATAACTTGTAGGTATAGTATTAGATATGGTATTCGTCTCTAAATTAACTACTAATAAAACATCATCGGTAGTATCGCTAAAATCTCCCCAAGCAGTAACATATCCCTTACCATTTGATACTGCCATATATCTTGGGTTAATAACAACTGTATTTATTGTTGCTATAGATTCAAAAGTATAACGGTTAACAACTTCAATTTTATTTGAACCATTTACTACGATATAAGCATGCTCTCCATCAAAAGCAATGCTTTGTGCTGTATCACCTAACAAGTTTGAATTTACATTATTAAAAATATTAGTTTCTACTGTCTCAAAATCATTAGAAACAAAAGCTACAGATCCATTTCCTCCTTGAAAATTTCCTTCATGAGAAATTAATATTCCATTTTCATAATCGCCTAAAGGTACTGCTGGTATTATGGTATCATCATCGTTACTACAAGATGTAAAAGTTAAGCCTAATGCTAAGGCTACTAAAGCTAATTTGTTAATTTTCATTTGTTAAAATTTAATTGTGGTTTGTATTGTAAAATTTCTATTTGGCATTGGACGCAATGCTACGTTTTCGTAATAAGTATTGTAAATATTATTGACTCTTAATTCTAATACATAATTGGTATTGCCTTTAGTGTTTAAATTATAAGAGACTCCTAAATTGCCTACATTATAAAATGGCAAAGTATCTCTAGAAATAGTAAACACTTCTCCATTAAATAGATGCTGATAAAACATTGAGAAGTTTTTATAACTATAACTTAAAGAAGTATTTCCTTTATGAAAAGGCACATAAACCAATTGTTTTTCTGTTTCCTTATTTTCTGAAACAGTATAAGAGTAGTTTCCTTTTAATTCAAAACGATGTGCAT
>NZ_JALZVX010000020.1 GCF_023299985.1 Lacinutrix sp.
TGATGCGTTTAGTAAAGGAAGACAAGTAGATTATGTATTAGGCGAATGGGAAGATGAAGAAATTAAACAACTACCCGAACGTTTTGAAAAAGCTGTAGAAATTATAAAATCTTTTGGTTTAGCAGGCATTAGTAATACAATGAATAGTTTTAATGGAAAATAAAAAAGGAAGCTCTTAGAGCTTCCTTTTTTATATTAAATAAGAGTGATTGTTTTAATTTACAATCACTTTTTTTGTTTGTTTATTTATACCATCACTAACTTGTAACAAGTACATTCCAGATTGAATATTTTCTAAGTTAATAACTTCATTAAATGTTGGTGAACCACTATATAGTTTATTAAAAACTGTTCTACCTCTTATATCGAAAACAGATATTGAAATATCGTCATTAGATAAACTATTAAGTTTCACATTAAACGAACCATTATTTGGATTAGGATACACTAAAAACTGAGAAATAGAAGAATTAAATTCATCAACAGAAAGAGTGCCTTGTACACAAAATTCTAATGTAAATTCTGTAATAGTTCCTCCATCGGCACCTCCAAAATCATCATCAACCGAAAGTGTCCAATCACCAGCTGTCATTTGTCCAATTAACGTAGATAAATCACCTTCTGGAATATACGAACCAGTAAAAGGTGATGATCCTGTTGTTATAGCAGTCGTTGCTTCTTGATCAAAGAAAGTATTTGTGTAGTTGTCATCACCATCTGCTCCATTATCTGTTGAGAGTTCAATAGATGTTCCATTTGGACTAATTAAGAAAATATCCAAATCATTGTTCCAGTCATGGTCTATATTTATCTTAACGTTAACATCAGTTATTGGTAAATTTTCTGTGATACTAATAACTGAGGTGTAATTTGCATTAGCTCCAGTTGCAGCAATAATAATTGGAGTATCTATAGCTATAAAAGTATTATTACAAGAAATATTAGCGGTTGTAAAACTATATACTGCAGAAGAATTAGCAGTCGCGCATTGATTTGAAGCTATTACTCTCCAAAAATATTCTGTGTTAGTAGCTAAAGTTGTTGTTGTATATGAAGCTGTTTGTACTGTTGCAGATTCAACAATAGTTGCGAAACCACTATCAGAAGCAACTTCAATTAAATAATCTTGCGCATTTGCATCTGCGTTCCATACCAAATCGCCATTTGATGAAACATCTGTAGCAGCATCTGCTGGTGACAGTAAAGTTACAGCATTCAAAGTTCCACTAAATACATCTAATGTAAGATCTACTGACTTTGATATTGCTCCAGAAGTTCCTTGTAATGTAAAATTATAAGATCCAACAGCTATTCCAGCAGTTCCAGAAATTGTTACTACACCAGTAGTACCATCTGCTGTAGCAGAAATTGGGTTAATTACAGCTGAAGCTCCTGCTGGTAATCCTACTATAGAAAAGTTAGTTGTATCATTAAACCCTAAAAACGTATTATATGTAAAATTATAAACCGCATCTACAGATTGACAAACATTCAATACTGGGTTACTAACAATTACAACAAATTCTGATTCTTGAATTGTAAAATTTGTAGAATTTACTGCGTAAAAAATATTATTATTTCCTTCTACTATAACTCTTGCCATATTAGTATCACCTCCTGTTACTGGAACAGTTATATCATGTGATCCATCATTAGGAACATTTGAAGCTATTGTTAATGGAAATGTTAAGCCACCATCTATAGATAATAGAATATTTACGGTAGGTGTATTAACTGCTCCACCGTTTGTTCCAGCAACATCCCAAGTTACTGTTTCTGTTGATCCTGCATCCCAAGTAACATTTGTAGTTTGAGAAGTTACAGCAAAAGGACCAGTAGTTCCATCAACAGTTACCTGCATTGTATCAAAATCTGTTTGAGGCATTTGTCCAACTCCTCCTACTTCAGAACGGTCTCTAACAACTAAAGCAAAATTTAAATTTCTGCTAACAGTAGAAACTGTTTCCCAAGAGGTATTTGCTACCGTTTCAACAGGATTAGACTCCGTTAATTCTCCATTTAACACTCTGCTTAATATTGGCATGTACCTGTTAGGAGATGTGTTTGGAGGTCGAGATCTCCATAATGGACCATTAGTCAACGTAGGTGTAAAATCATTTCTAGTAGTATATCCATCATCTATTTGTTCCCAGCAATATGTTAAAGCATCACTTCCATCAGAATCAGTTGCAGAACCTCTTAAAATAAATGCTGTTCCTTGAGGAATTGTATAATCTATTCCAGCATTAGAAACTGGAGCGCTGTTAGAAATAGCAGTAGTCACAGCGCAATTATTAGGTGCTGAATCTAAATTATTTAAAATTTGATTTATACTTCCATAATGAAAATACGGATCAGTATGATCTTGAATATCGTTTGGACCAGTAATACCAGCATAACCCATAATTGTAGTTCCACTTCCTGGTTCAAAATTCACATTATTATTATCGGCTGCTGCGTGAGTATGTAAAGCACCCATTTGGTGACCAATTTCATGCGGTACATAATCTATATCAAAAAAATCTGCCATGTAAGGTCCTCCATCGTTATCTACAAAAGAGTGAGCAGAAAACGCACTACCTTTTCCACCTGAACATACACAACCTATACATCCTGCATTACCGTTATTTCCTCCAAAATGCAATAAATGACCAATGTCATAATCTGCCCCACCAACTGTGGCTGTTAAATTAGTTTGTAAGTCACCATTTAAGTTATTTCCATAAGGATCTGTTCCAGAATAAATTAAAGTTAATGCTGGATCATCTGCTGTATCAACTAATAAAAAAGTGATAGCCATATCTACTTCAAAAACCTCATTAGTTCTGTTTAAAGTAGACACCATTGCTGCTAAAGCATCTTGTTGCGCGTCTCCGTTACCTGCATTTCCATCATCTTGAAAAGCAGTATACTGAGATGTTACAGACATAGCCATTCTGAAAGTTCTTAATAATTGGTCATTTGCATCTCTTGAAACCTCACTACCAACTATTCTTTTAGAGATATCTACATCATCTGTTAAACATTCAAATGTATCTGGAGCATTTAACTGAGCTGTTCTGTTATAAATTAAATATTGCCCATTAGAAACTTTAGTTACTGGCTGTATGTATACTGTTTCCTTGCCAGGTTCAGAAATCATCGCATTTAATCCTAATGGAGTCACACTAAATCTTACTCTTGTTCCAGAGTTATCTATTCTTGATCCTAAATATGTTTTAATACCAGGATGTTGTGCTTCATTATCATTTGATGAAAAAATTTGAGTTTCTACAACTCTAAATTGTTGCATTTTACCATCAAAAGAAGGAAAACTAACAATGGTATTAGATTTTCCTTGAGAAACGCTTCTATGAGGCGCGACGCTTAATTCATTTTTTAAATTATTAATATTCAAATCAAAAACACTTGAGTTTTGATTATCCAGATTTTTTAATGAAACACCACCTGTATTCTCATTAAAAGTGGACTTTGTCCAAGTCTTATTTTGTGCAAAAGTCATATTAACTATGCACAGTAAAAAAAACAGCGTTAAGCATTGTGATTTTAATTTCATTTTATTGATTTTATAAATTCGTCGTTAAACTTAACCAATTTCTATTAAAAAACAGAATTAGCATGATTATTTAACAATAAATTTACGTCTTATACTAGTTTATTAACATTACCTTTTATTAAGAAATAAAAAGTAATTTGTAAATAACTTAAAAGTCAATTGATTTTATTCAATTGGCTTTTTTACTTTTGTATTATAATAACTTATCATTGAAAACTAATCTAAAACAATATTCTGTATTAACAATTGGCACCTTTGATGGTGTCCATGTTGGACATCAAAAAATTATACAACGTCTTATAGAAGTTGGAAATAAAAAACAATTAACACCAACAATTCTTACCTTTTTTCCGCATCCACGAATGGTATTGCAAAAAGATGCAGACATAAAACTTATTAATACTTTAAACGAAAAAGAACAAATACTTAAAAAGTTTGGTCTAAAAAATTTAGTAGTTAAAAAATTTACTCAAGATTTTTCTCGCTTAACAGCTCAAGAGTTTGTTGAAACAATTTTGGTGAAGCAATTAAAAGCAAAACATATTATTATAGGTTACGATCATCATTTTGGCAGAAATAGAAGTGCGAATATAGACGACTTAAAAACATATGGTGAACATTATAATTTTGAAGTTGAAGAAATAACTTCTCAGGACATTAATGATGTAGCAGTAAGTTCTACAAAAATTAGAACGGCTTTACTTAATGGAAACATAACAACTGCAAACAGCTATTTAGGTTACCCTTTTGTTATTTCTGGTATTGTAGAAACAGGTAAAGGTTTAGGGAAAACTATTAATTTTCCAACTGCAAATATTGCTATTAGCGAACACTATAAATTAATACCAAAACAAGGTGTTTATGTTATTAAATCTACTATTAACAAAGAAACAGTTTATGGCATGATGAATATTGGCACTAACCCAACTGTTAATGGCACCTCACAAACCATAGAAGTTCATTTTTTTAATTTTGATACTTTATTATATGGCGAGCTTATAACTGTTGAACTTCTAGAGAGATTGCGTGAAGAGGAGAAATTTGAATCGGTTAATATGCTAAAAAAGCAATTACTAAAAGACAAAAAAAATGCATTAGACTTTATAAATAATTATGCTTAATAAATTTCTTTTCAAACAAATAGATAATAGTGGCTTAATAGTTTTTAGGATTATTTTTGGTTTTTTATGTTTTGCCGAGTCTGTTGGTGCTATTTTTACTGGTTGGATAACAAGAACACTTGTAGAACCGAAATTTACTTTCACCTTTTTGGGTTTCGAGTGGCTACAACCATTGCCAGGAAACTGGATGTATTTTTATTATGTGGTTATGGGTGGTTTTGGCTTACTTATTATGCTAGGTTATAAATATAGAGTAAGTGCTTTTATGTTTTTTATAATGTGGTGTTCTGTATATTTTATGCAAAAATCGTCTTATAACAACCACTACTATTTATTAGTTTTACTAAGTGGAATAATGGTTGTTTTACCTGCACATAAATACGCTTCTATAGACGCTAAACAGAATCCAAAAATAAAAAGCATATCAATGCCTGCTTGGTGCAAATGGATATTTGTAATCCAACTTTTTATTCTTTACACTTATGCGTCTAAAGCAAAAATGTATCCAGATTGGTTAGACCTAAGTGTACCAACTGCACTTATGCAAAGCAAAATTAATTATCCCTTTGTTGGCACGTTTTTACAAAACAGTTTTATGCCCTACTTAGTTGGTTATGGAGGTATTTTGTTTGATGGTTTAATAATTCCTTTACTACTATTTAAACCTACTAGAAAATACGCTTTTTTTGCTTCTATTTTCTTTCATTTATTTAACTCGTTTATATTTCAAGTTGGTGTATTTCCATATTTATCTTTAGCTTTTGCTTTATTCTTTTTTACTCCAGAAACTATTAGAAATATATTTTTAAAAGGAAAAGAGCTCTACTCTAAAGCAGAAATAATTGTACCCAATTACAAACCTATATTAGTAATACTTGGAAGTATTTATTTTATAATCCAGATTATACTCCCAATTAGACATCATTTTATTGAGGATAATGTTTTATGGACCGAAGAAGGCCACAGGCTCTCTTGGCGAATGATGTTACGCTCTAAAACTAATTACACCACTTTTAAAGTAGTTAACATAAAAACAAAAGCAATAACTACTGTAAACTTAAATACTTATCTTACTAAAAAGCAAATGCGTTTGGTAGGTTCCAAACCCGACGGTATTTGGCAATTTGCTCAATATTTAAAGAAAGAATATAAAGAAAAAGGTGAAGATATTCAGGTTTTTGTAAACGCCAAAGTAAGTGTAAATGGAAAGCCACATAGACAGCTAATTAACCAAAAAGTAGATCTTGCAAACGTACAATGGAACTACTTTACACACAATGATTGGATTTTACCATCAAAATTAGAAAACTAAACTGTTTTTTTGCACACAAAATCTTACTACTTTTACCACTTAATAATTTATAGTTACGATTTCGCGTTAAGGATTGAAGTGGTATCCTTTTTTGTGAGATCTCAAATAAAATTTGAGACTGCTCCCCAGAAAAAGATATAACGGAAAGCCTGACCTTTAGGTAACGCCCAAAATAAAAATTATGTTACAAGTACAATTTATTAGAGACAACAAAGAAGCTGTAATTGCAGGTTTAGCAAAGCGAAATGTTGATGCTAAAGATTTAGTAGAACAAGTAATTTTGTTAGATGAAGAACGTCGTGCATTACAAACTAAATTAGACAATACTTTAGCAGAATCTAATGCAATGTCTAAAGAAATAGGGAACTTGTATAAATCTGGAAAAGCAACTGAAGCAAACCAGTTGAAAGAAAAAACGAGTGCTTTAAAGGAAGATTCTAAAATTTTATCTGAAGATTTAAGTGCTACTGCAGAAAAACTACAAAATGTATTATACCAACTGCCAAACGTGCCTCACGAATCTGTTCCAGCAGGAAAATCTGAAGAAGATAACGAAGAAATTTTTAGTGAAGGTGATATACCAAAATTATACGATGGCGCACAACCACATTGGGAATTAGCCAAGAAATACGATATTATAGATTTCGAATTAGGGACTAAAATTTCTGGTGCTGGATTTCCTGTTTACAAAGGAAAAGGTGCAAGATTACAACGTGCTTTAATTGCTTATTTTTTAGATAAAAATACTGCTGCTGGTTATACAGAATACCAATTACCGCATTTAGTAAATGAGGCTTCTTGCTATGGCACAGGACAATTACCAGATAAAGAAGGGCAAATGTATCATGACGCTCAAGACGATTTATATTTAATACCAACTGCGGAAGTGCCTGGAACAAATATATTTAGAGATGTGTTATTGAATGAAAATGAATTACCAATTGGCATTACAGGTTACACACCTTGTTTTAGACGCGAAGCAGGAAGTTATGGAGCGCATGTTCGTGGCTTAAATAGATTGCACCAATTTGATAAAGTTGAAATTATACGTGTTGAGCATCCAGATAATTCTTATAAAGCATTTGAAGGTATGATAGCGCATGTAAAAGACATTTTACGCGAACTTAAATTACCATATAGAATTTTAAAATTATGTGGTGGTGATACTGGTTTTCCAGCTGCTATAACTTACGATTTTGAAGTGTTTTCTACTGCACAAGACCGTTGGTTAGAGGTTTCTAGTGTTTCTAATTTTGAAACATATCAAGCAAACCGCTTAAAACTACGTTTTAAAAATAGTAATGGCAAAAACGAACTAGCACACACTCTTAATGGAAGCTCTCTAGCTTTACCTAGAATTTTAGCAGGTATTTTAGAAAACTATCAAACTATTAATGGAATAGAAATACCAGAAGCTTTAGTGCCTTATACTAGTTTTTCACTAATAAGTTAATAAGTTATATTCTTACAAAAAAAGCATTAAAACTCTTTAAATACCGTTATAGTGATAAATAAACACGTTATTTAATGAATATTTAAGTTTTAACTTTTTTATTTTAAATATTTGTTACACTTTTATCAACTTAAAATTATAAAAGTTTTTTATGTAGTAAAACAGATAAAAAGCCACTGTAATAATAAACAAATTGATTTTACATTATAAAGACTCCCAGTCGAGTAATTGAATCATTTTAAATATAATGATTAATAGCACATTTATTTAGATTGGCTAATGCCTGATTAAGTTCAGGCATTTTTTTATGCATTTTTGTATATTTACACAAATACATTCTATGAGATTACTTTTTATTATATGCTTTTTATTTAGCCTCAATACATTTTCGCAAGACGACATTGTAGCACGCGAGTATTTTAAAAATGGTGAATTTGAGAAGGCTTTAATATCTTACCAAAAGCTATATTCTAAAAACATAAAAAACAGAAACTATTTAAGCCAATTAGTAAAAACACACCAACAATTAGAGCAATATAAAGAAGCAGAAAATATACTGTTAAAATATTTAAACCTTGTAGATTATCCTCCAGCAATTATAGACTTAGGTTACAATTACAAACTACAAAACGATACTTTAAACGCTAATATTAATTACCAGAAAGCTTTAAATTCAATAGATATAAACCCAAACTATGGTAGTTTAGTTGGTCGTGCATTCGAGAATTATTCTCTTTTAGACCAAGCCATTAAATCATATGAAAAGGCAATGGCAGCTAGACCAGAATTAAACTTCAACATGCAATTAGCTCGTATCTACGGAGAGCAAGGTAATATTGAAAAAATGTTTAATAGCTACATTAACTTTTCTGAAATTAATGACACCTTCATAAACACTATAAAAAGAGAATTTAGCTCTTTTATAAGCGAGAATAAAGAGAACGAAAACAATGTTATTTTAAGAAAAATTTTATTAAAAAAAATTCAAACAGCTCCAAATTTACAATGGAACGATATGTTGAGTTGGCTATTTATTCAACAAAAAGATTACAAAAAAGCATTTACACAAGAAAAGGCTATTTACAAAAGGCAAATGGAGACTTTAGATCGTGTAGAAGAATTAGCAGATATTGCCTACACACAAAAACAACCTGAAGTTGCTAAAGAAATATTTCAGTTTATAATAGATAATACCCAAGACATAGATATTAAAATTAATGCACATTATAATCTTCTAAAAATAGAAAGCGAAAAAGCAACACAAAAAGACTACAAAACTATAAATAAAAATTATTTAAGCTTATTCGAAACCTATGGAAAAACAGTTAGAACTATAGATCTACAAATTGCTTATGGGCACTTTTTAGCTTTTTATCTTGAACAAACTAACGAAGCCATTGTGTTTTTAAAAGACAGCTTAAATCTTGGTATTGGTAATTACCAATTGGCACGAATTAAAATGGAATTAGGAGATATTCTGGTTTTAGAAGAAAAATTTAACGAAGCCTTAATTTACTACACACAAATACAACGTGCTTTAAAAAACAGCACCATTTCTCAAGAGGCCCGTTTTAAGGTTGCAAAAACTAGTTATTATAAAGGCGATTTTAAATGGGCAGAATCTCAACTTAAAATTCTAAAAGCCTCTACCTCACAATTAACAGCTAATGATGCTTTAGATTTAAAACTATTAATTGGAGATAATAAAGCTGAAGACTCTCTTCAAACAGCATTAAAATTTTATGCAAAAGCCGATTTGTTAGCTTTTCAGAACAAAAAAGAAGAATCTATAGCTCTTTTAAATACCATTTTAAAAGAACATAAAACCGAAGCTATTGTTGCGCAAACACTTTTAAGACAAGCGCAATTGTTTGAAGAAAAAGAGCAATTTGAAAAAGCCAAAGTAAATTACGAACGCATTATTCAAGATTTTAAAGAAGGTATTTTAATTGACGATGCTATTTATGCGCTAGCCGAGATTTATGCTAATAAGTTACAGCAACCCGAAAAAGCAAAAACACTATACGAAAGCATTATTTTTAATCATGCAGATAGTATTTATTTTGTTGAAGCACGAAAGAAATATCGTATGCTTCGAGGTGATGCTATTAATTAAGTAACCATTTGGTAGTCTTCAATTGGCGATTAATTACTAATTAAAATCTTACCTTTGCCATAACAAAATTCAACCTTGAATTTTTAATAATAAATCTTCAATTTTTAGTATGATAATATACAACGTTACAGTAAACATAGACGATAGCGCTCACGACCAATGGCTAAAATGGATTAAAGAGCATATTCCTCAAGTATTAGCAACTGGAAAGTTTAAGGAAGCTAAACTTACCAAGGTTTTAGTAGAAGAAGATATGGGAGGACAAACCTACTCTGTTCAATACAGAGCACATTCTCGCGAGACATTAGATGCTTATTACAAAGAAGACGCAGACCGTTTACGCACAGATGGTGCAAAACTATTTGCAGATAAAATGCTCGCTTTTAGAACAGAACTTGAAATAGTAGATGAGTATTCTGTAGATTTTAAATAAAAAAACACTTTAAGACGTTAGTTTTAAAGTAGCGTAAATAAACTATATAACATTCGAGTAAGCGTATTCACATAAAAAAACTCATGCATTCGTTGCGAAACTAAACTCATGGCAAAAAAATTTCACAATCCACACCAAGTAAAAGCTAAGAAGTTTTTAGGTCAGCATTTTTTAGAAGATGAAACCATAGCAGAACAAATTGCAGACGCTCTCGCTTTAGAAGACTACAGTAAAGTCTTAGAAATTGGTCCAGGAATGGGAGTTTTAACTAAATATTTACTTAAAAAACCAATTACAACTTACGTTATTGAAATAGATAGAGAAAGTGTAGAGTACCTAAAAAACAACTACCTTAATCTTGCACCAAGAGTTATTGAAAAAGATTTTTTAAAGTACGATGTATCCGAAGCTTTTGGAGAAGAACAGTTTGCTATTTGTGGTAATTTCCCATATAATATTTCTACACAAATTGTTTTTAAAACTTTAGAATTAAGGCATCAAATACCAGAATTTTCTGGAATGTTTCAAAAAGAAGTAGCAAAACGTATTTGCTCTAAAAACGGTAGTAAGATTTATGGTATTCTTTCTGTTTTAACACAAGCTTTTTACAATGCAGAGTATTTATTTACTGTTCCTCCTACGGTTTTTAATCCACCACCAAAAGTAGAATCTGGTGTTTTAAAACTCACTCGTAAAGCAGATTTTTCTTTGCCTTGCGACGAAAAACTGTTTTTTAAAGTGGTAAAACAAGCCTTTATGCATCGCAGGAAAACATTACGTAATAGCTTAAAAACATTAGAATTAAGCGATAATTTAAAAGCAAATGCTATCTTTGACAAGCGTCCAGAACAGTTAGATGTTCAAACTTTTATAGATTTAACTGGCTTGATTGAAAATGATGAAAAACAAATAGATTAACGCTAGATATTAGTGGAAGAACAAAACGAAAATATCAAATTCTCAATAAGCGACGCGCTTATTAACAAGGTAGAACAATTAGTAGATTCTCAAAATGACGAAGCCATTTTAGAATTGCTAAATGAATACCATCACGCAGATATTGCCGAAATTCTTGAAGATTTAAGTACCAATCAATCTACTTACATAATAAAGCTTTTAGATAGTGATAAAACATCCGAAATCCTTATGGAAATGGATGAAGATGATCGTGAGAAAATCTTAGCCACACTATCTACAAAAGAAATTGCCGAAGAAATAGAAGAGCTTGATACCGATGATGCAGCAGACATGATTGCAGAGCTTCCAGATTACAGACAAGAAGCTGTAATTGCTCAAATTGAAGATCAAGAACACAAAGCCGAAATACAAGAACTCCTTACTTATGACGAGGACACTGCTGGTGGATTAATGGCCAAAGAATTAGTAAGAGTAAACGAAAATTGGACCGTTACAGAGTGTGTTAAACAAATGCGAGCACAAGCCGAAGAAGTCACCAGAGTCCATTCTATTTATGTGGTAGATGACAAAGAAAAACTTATTGGTCGTTTATCTTTAAAAGACTTATTAATGGCATCTCCTCGTGCACATATTTCTACAGTTTATATCCCAAAAGTAGATTATGTAGATGTTAATGAAGATGTTGAAGATGTTGCAAAAATTATGCAAAAATACGATTTGGAAGCCATTCCTGTAGTCGATGAAAACAAAGTATTATTAGGTAGAATTACTATTGATGATATTGTAGATGTTATAAAAGAAGAAGCCGAAAAAGATTACCAACTTGCAGCAGGTATAACACAAGATGTAGAGGCAGATGATAGTATTTTACAGTTAACAAGAGCACGACTACCTTGGTTATTTTTAGGATTAATTGGAGGAGTTGGAGCTTTTATTATCATGTACTTTTTCGAGAAAGAATTACCAGAAGAAGCTGTAATCTTATTTTTATTCACACCTTTAATCGCTGCCATGGCAGGAAATGTTGGTGTACAATCAAGCGCCATTATTGTGCAAGGTCTAGCTAACGACGACGTAAAAGGCAGTATAAACAATCGTTTAATAAAAGAAATGCTTCTCGCTGCACTTAACGGAATTATACTTTCTATTTTTCTGTTTTTCTTCGTTTTTGCCTGGAAACAAGAATTTAACTTAGCACTTGCCATATCTGTATCGCTCGTTGTAGTTATTATTATCGCAGGCTTAATAGGTACATTTATTCCGCTATTTTTAGACAAAAGAGGCATTGATCCAGCTATTGCAACAGGTCCATTTATAACCACAAGTAACGATATTTTTGGTATAGTAATTTATCTATTAATTAGTAAATCTATTTTAGGTTTTTAAATTTTTAGAGCGTTCCACTACTCCGTTTAAGCTACTTAATGTAAGGCTCTCGCAAAAAGTTTATCTTGAGCGTAGTCTAAAGGCTCTCTCTTCTTGGAGCTTCAACAGTTGCTCCATCCTTAACGTAAAAGATCGTAACTTTAAGCCTAGAAATTACATTTAAGTTATGAAACCAATAAATATAAAAGCAAAACACGAGTTATTTACAAAACAATGGCATCCACATCGTATTGCTACAGTAGATAATATGCAAGTTATTTTAGCCAAAATAAAAGGTGAATTTGTTTGGCATAGTCATGAAGAAGAAGACGAATTATTTCAGGTAATAAAAGGTACTTTACATATGCAATTTAGAGACAGAACAGAAATTGTAAAAGAAGGTGAAATAATTGTAGTTCCAAAAGGAGTAGAACACAATCCATCTACAAAAAATAATGAAGAAGTACATTTACTACTCTTCGAAAAGTTATCTACAGCACATACAGGAAAAATAAAAGCCGAAATGACACAAACTAAATATCCTCAAATATAGTTTCATGAAAATTCTTCATTTAGATACAAATCATCCCTTACTTATCGATCAATTAAAGACATTAGGTTTCGAGAATGACGAGAATTATTCAGATTCAAAAGAAGCTATTCAAAAAATAATACATCAATACGATGGCTTTATAATAAGAAGTCGTTTTAGTATTGATAAAGAATTTATAGATTCAGCTAAAAACTTAAAATTTATTGGTCGTGTTGGTGCTGGATTAGAAAATATAGATTGCGATTATGCTTACAAAAAAGGCATCACTTTAATAGCAGCACCAGAAGGTAATAGAAATGCAGTTGGCGAACATAGTTTAGCTATGCTACTCTCTCTTTTTAATAAACTTAATAAAGCAGACCAAGAAGTTAGAGTCGGGAAATGGCTTCGCGAAGATAATCGTGGACTAGAATTAGATGGTAAAACCGTTGGGCTTATTGGTTATGGAAACATGGGTAAAGCCTTTGCTAAAAAACTAAGTGGTTTTGATGTAGAAGTATTATGTTACGATATTAAAGAAAATGTTGGAAATAAAAATGCTACACAAGTTTCATTACAAGAACTTCAGGAAAAAGCAGATGTATTAAGCTTACATACTCCAGAAACAACTTCAACTGTTGGTATGGTAAATCAGACGTTTATCAATTCGTTTAAAAAATCGTTTTGGTTAATTAATACAGCTCGTGGTAAAAGTGTAGTAACTTCAGATTTAGTATCAGCTTTAGAAAGCGATAAAATTCTAGGTGCAGGATTAGATGTTTTAGAATATGAAAAAGCATCGTTCGAGAACCTTTTTAGTGATGATAATATGCCAGAAGCTTTCAAATACTTAATACAATCGGAAAACGTTTTATTATCACCTCATGTTGCTGGCTGGACTATTGAAAGCAAGGAAAAATTAGCACAGACAATAGTAGATAAAATTAAAACAAAATTTTGCTAACTTTATACTTTAACTAACGTAAAGTAAAATGACATCTAAAGCAGAAACTCCAGAAGACTATATAGCACAACTTCCTGAAGAACGCAAAGTAGCAATAACCAAACTTAACAATCTTATAAAAAAGCATATGCCAAAAGGTTTAGAAGCTGGAATGGCTTATGGTATGTTGGCTTACTACGTTCCAAAATCTATATATCCAAACGGTTACCACTGCAAGCCGTTTCCGCCTTTACCATTTATAAACTTAGCATCCCAAAAAAACTTTATTGCATTGTATCACTCTGGACTTTATGCAAAAAAAGAGTTGCACAATTGGTTTGTTGCAGAGTACCCTAAACATAGTAAATACAAACTTGACATGGGTAAAAGTTGTATACGGTTTAAAAAAATAGAGGATATTCCTTATCCTTTAATCGAAGAGCTTCTTGGTAAAATGACTGTTGAAGAATGGATAGCAATTTACGAGAATACAATTAAATAATAATAAATTTAATAATGTTCAGGAATTCAATTTGTAAGCTCCTGAAATAAATTCAGGATAAAATGAAAAGAAGAGTTACAGGAATAGGCGGTTTGTTTTTTAAAACAAAAGATCCAAAAGCATCTAAAAAGTGGTACAATAAACACTTGGGTTTTAACACAGACGATTATGGCTCTACTTTTTGGTGGAAAGACAAACAAGGAAACGATTGCTCGACGCAATGGTCTCCATTTAAGGACGATACTAAACATTTTGAACCTTCTAAAAAAGAGTTCATGTTTAATTATCGTGTAGAAAATTTACTAGAATTATTAAAGGTTTTAAAAGAGGAAGGTGTTACTGTTGTTGGAGAAATGGAAGAATACGACTATGGGAAATTTGGTTGGATCTTAGATAACGATGGAAATAAGTTAGAACTTTGGGAGCCAATAGATAAAGTTTTTTTGTAGCTAAGTCATTTTTTAGTACTTTTAAAGCATTAACGTTAAACTTAAAATAAAAAATGTCTGACGAAAAAAACTTAAAAGACGGTCTTGACGATATGTTAGGAGACGCAAAAGAAGGTGTAAAAAAAGCTGCCGATAAGGCTAGCGAACTAGCAGATGATGCGAAGGAATCTATTAATGATTTTACTGATGATGCTAAAAAAACTTTCAATAATGTCTCTAGCGATGGTAAAAATGTAGCACTTATTGCTCACATTACTGTAATAGGCTTAATTATAGCTTTTGTAATGAATAACGGCAACAAAACACAAATAGGCTCTTTTTATGTTAGGCAATCATTAGGCCTCTCTTTAGTTGCTATAGCAGCTGGATGGATTCCAATTATTGGATGGCTTATAGCAATTGTAATGTTTGTGTTCTGGATACTAAGTTTAATAGGTGCATTAAGTGGCGAAGAAAAACTTACACCTGTTTTAGGAGAGCATTTTCAAAACTGGTTTAAATCACTATAGAAAATACAGAGAACCTAAACTATAATATGTTTAGGTTTTTTTATTTAAATATTAATCGTAATATTGCAATATCACTTTAAATATAAATAATGGGATTTACAAAAAAACACATTTTTAACACACAGCAAAATCAAATTGCTAATTTTACTAAAATGATTGGACATCCTGCTAGAGTATCTATTATTCAACATATTAGTTTAAACAAAAATTGTAACTGTAATGCTCTTGTAGAGGCTATAGGTTTAGCACAGCCTACAATTTCACAACATCTTTCAGAAATTAAAAAAACAGGTTTGTTAAAACAAACTGTAAAAGGTAAAAACTTATTTTATAGTATTAATCAAAACAAACTAAACGAGTGCAGACGTTTAATAAATGATTTCTTTGTAAAAACTCAAGTTAATTGCTGTAAATAATTAAGACTATGACAACACAAGATTTTTTATCTCTAATCGCAGAGCACCAAGACAAAGCATTACTATTTGAATATGCTCCAAAAAAATATGCTGGTACAAATTATCATATTACAGAAGTTAAACATATTACTGTTGACTCTGTAGATTGTGGTGGCCAAGTAGATGCTTGGAAAGAAACTATAATTCAACTATGGGAAAGCCCGTTAGATATATTAAATACTAAGTATATGTCTGCTTACAAAGCATTGGCGATATTAAAAAAAGTAGGCACAATGAAACCTTATACTTTAGATGCTGAAGTGAAGTTTGAGTATAGTAATTCAACGTTTCACACTGCTCAATTATTTGTTAATGATTTTGTAATACAAGATCAGAATCTAATTATTAAATTAGGTATTGAGAAAACGGCTTGTAAAGCTTTAGATATATGTGGTATTGTTGATGAAGTAAAGGATAAGGTTGAATCATGCTGTACGCCAGATAGTGGTTGTTGTTAAGAATAAATTAAAGAAATAAAATAATGTTCAGGAAATACATCAAGAAGTCCTGAAATAAATTCAATATAAAATGAATAACATATTATTTGAAGAAGTCTCTAGTATAATAAATGCATTAGACATCACAACAATTTCCGAAGACCGAAAAAAAATACTTCATACTTTAATTGATTATATAAAAGCAAAATTAAAAGATAAAAATGCTACGCGCTTGAACTTTATCTGTACACATAATTCTCGCCGAAGTCACTTATCGCAAATTTGGGCGCAAACTATGGCTGCTTTTTATAATATTGAAAATATAACTGCTTATTCGGGAGGCACAGAAGCAACAGCTCTATTTCCTAAAGTATCAGAAACACTAACAAATCAAGGTTTTAAAATTAACACTATTTCTGAAGGTGAAAATCCTATTTATAGCATTAAGTATGCGAGTAATGAGCCTGGTATTATTGCGTTTTCAAAAAAGTATAATGCTATTTTTAATCCTGAATCAGAATTTGCTGCAATACTAACTTGTTCTTCTGCAGACAAAGGATGTCCTGTTGTTTTGGGTTGCGATATTAGAATTCCTATTACATATGAAGATCCTAAAAAATCTGATGGTACACTGCAACAAACAGAAACATATTTAGAGCGTAGTTTACAAATAGCAACAGAAATGAAATATGTTTTTTATAGTTTAAAATAAAACACTTTATTAAAACTTAAAATTATTTTCCAAGATTTCTTTAGTACGTTTTACAACCCATAATCTAAAGGCAAAACATCTCCCATTCTCTGCTTCGCCATAAAACCACCAAATAGTACTTTATCTATTGGTGAGTGGTTGCCATAAGCATCTATATAAAAACGCTTTACTTCACTTTGCATAACAGACTGCTTACCTTTAATTAGAATGTTTAGTTTTTGAGATAGCTCTACACCTGTAATATTTAAACTATCATTTTTAAATGTTTTAATATATGTTGATGGCTTTACTTGATATCTACCTTTAAAAATTTTAAACTTCTCTTTTCTAAGGCTATTATTAACGACAGCACGCATAAAATGAAGTGTAGAGCCTTCAAAAGCTTTTTCTCTATTTTTTAAGGCTCGTTTGTGTTTTTTAGACGCTATGTTCTCAAAAAATGTAGTTCCAGAATATGATACAGAAGCTACCGTTCTAAATACTTTTTCTAAATTTAAACCTGCATTTATATCAATATTATAAGTGACATAAAAATTGTTAATATCGTATTTTACAATATAGTCCAATGCTTCATTTTTAATTATTATTGGTGCTTTTGCAGAGGCAACTAATTGTTTGGTGTCACGTTCAAAATTTAAAACAAGGTCGTCTTCATTAAGAATGGTGCATTTTTTTGCAAATTCTGACTGCCCTAAGAACTCTCTTCTAAATTCTTTAAGTTTTAAATCTCGAGACCATTCGTCTTTACTGACTAAAACTACCTCAGCTAAACTATTTACGTCTTCTTTAAGCTTGAATATTTTTAATGTATTAAAATTTTTAATTTCATTTATTTGCGTTTTAAAACCTACAAAAGAAACCACTAAAGGTGAGTTAATACTTTGTTTTAAAATTATACTAAATTCACCATTAAAATTTGTAGTAGTGCCAATAGAAGTATTATCGAAATAAACTGAAGCTCCAACTATAGGTTCTTTATTTTTTTCATTTAAAACAATACCTTTTAGTTCTTGAGCATTAGTAGTTAAAATCGAGAGAAATATTACGAAAAGTAAAGCTGTATTTTTCATACAAGATGTAATTAGTCTTGAGGAGGAGTCTTTGTAAATTTACCTTCCAATTCTGCTTGAAATTCTTCCATGACTGGACGCACAGTACTTTCTGGTAAATCTGCAATTTTAATATACATTAAGCCATCAACAGCGTTATTAAACAATGGATCTACGTTAAAACCAATAAGTTTACAGTTTTGCTTAATATATTTTTTAAGTAGTACAGGAAGACGCAATGCTCCTGGTTCTATTTCGTCTATTATTTTATCGAATTTATTTAAATCGGCTTCTGTAGCGTCAAAAACAAAATCTTTATCTGCATCTTTAAGCTTTACTTTAAATTCCTTCTTTGGGTGAACGTATTGCGCTACATAAGGATCGTAATAATGAGACTTCATAAATTCAATCATTAACGATTTAGAAAAATTTGAAAACTGGTTGCTAATACTTACGCCACCTATTAAATATTTGTGTTCTGGAAAACGCAAAGTAGTGTGTACAATACCTTTCCAAAGTAAAAATAAAGGCATTGGTTTTTGTTGGTATTCTTTAATAATAAATGCACGACCAAGCTCTAAAGATTGGCTCATCATTTTATGAAGTTCTGGTTCAAATCTAAATAAATCTTGAAGGTAAAACCCATCAATGCCATATTTTTCAAAAATCTTAGCTCCTAATCCCATTCTGTATGCTCCAGCTAATTTATTAGCATCGCAATCCCAAAGAAACATATGGTGATAATAACCATCAAACACATCTAAATCGATAGCCTCATTTGTACCTTCTCCTACTTCTCTAAAGGTGATTTCGCGTAAACGACCTATCTCTCTTAAAATATTAGGAATTTTTTTTGCAGGCGATAAGTATACTTCGTAATTTTTACTTTTTAGGAGTCTATTATCGTCTTCACGAAGAAAATCTACTTCTTTTAATAAAACTTTTGTACTTACTGGAGTAACTATTTTTTTAGGTATTTTAGCTGGTTTTGGTGTTTTTAAAGAGGAAGAAATAGTATCTCTTAAATTCTCTTTTGGTTCGAAAGCATTAGACAACATGTAGGTTTTTTTTCTAACAAATTCTGAAAAACTGCCCAACGTTTTGTGTTCGTTTTGGTCTTTAACAGAAATTGGCCGTCCTATTCTTACCTTTATAATACGTCGCTTTTGTGTTAACAATTCTGAAGGTAATTTTGCAGTTCTAAAAACAGCACTAATTTTTGACAACTTATAAAACAACTTACTGTTTTTAGCATGAAAATATATAGGAACAATAGGCACATTTGCTTTTTGAGCAAGTTTCATAGCTGCTTCTTCCCATGGTTTATCGACCACTAATTTTCCATCTTTATAAGTAGAAACTTCTCCTGCTGGGAATATACCAAGCGGATGACCATTTCTTAAATGGGTAATTGCATTTTTAAAACCTGCAATACTAGATTTTACATCTTTACGATCCTCAAATGGATTGACTGGCATTATATAAGGCTTCATTGGCTCTATACGATGTAAAAGAAAATTAGCTATTATTTTAAAATCGTCTCGTTGTTCAAGCATTAATTTTAATAATAGGATGCCATCAATTCCTCCTAATGGATGATTAGAAACTGTAATATAAGCACCATTCTTTGGCAGTCTTTTTAGGTCTTCTTCGGGAATTTCGAATTTAATTTGAAATTCATTTAAAATAGCATCTAAAAATTCTACTTCGTTTAAATGCTTATTTCTATTGTAAACTCTATTAAGTGCAGAAATTTTTAAAACCTTCATTAACACCCAACCTATAAACGTTCCAAATACGCCGTATTTATCAAGGTTTATAGCTTTTGAAACTTCTTTTGCAGAGACTAAAGACATTGTTAGTTTTTAGGGTTTTGTGTTACAAATGTAAGCAATAGATTATTGAGTTATAATTTGAACAGTTTCTTGAAATAACTGCTTTAATAACACTGTTTTATCTTGTTCTAAATTTTTAATAGAAACTTCGTTGTAATGCCTAATTGTATATAATGATACATTATTATGGCATGTTACTTTAAATTTGACTTTTAGGTGTAACAGTAGTTTTTCTAGATTATTGTAAGTGTTTTCAAAACATACCGAAAAACTAATAGCTGAGTTTTGAATAACATCTACCTTCATTTTATATAATGACAATAAATTAAAAATTTCACTAATATTTTCTTCAACTACATAAGAAAAATCTAAAGTAGATAAAGATATTAATACTTGGTTTTGTTTTAAAATAAAACAAGGCACTTTAGGTTCTATACCTTGAGATTTATTTACAGTTGTTCCAGCATTTTCTGGATTTAGAAACGATTTTACGTGTAATGGAATTTCTTTACGTTGAAGTGGTTGTAACGTTTTTGGGTGTATTACAGAAGCACCATAAAAAGCAAGTTCGATAGCTTCAGTATAAGAAATGGTGTTTAATAATTGTGTATTATTAAAAT
>NZ_JALZVX010000021.1 GCF_023299985.1 Lacinutrix sp.
TGGACACCTTTTTTAACGCTTTTCTTTTTTGGTTTAATGTTTCTTGGAGGATCTGCTGGTAGTACTTCTGGAGGTATAAAAATTGTACGTCATTTAATTACCATTAAAAATGGTTTTGTAGAATTTAAACGTGCATTACATCCTAACGCAATTTTGCCAGTACGTTATAATAAACGTTCGGTTTCTGGAGCTATTGTTTTTAATGTTTTAGGTTTCTTTATTTTATATCTTTTATCATTTATATTTGGTTCTTTAGGTTTTTCTATGATGCAAATAGACTTTGAATCTGCTATTGGTTTAGCGGCTTCAAGCTTAGGAAATGTAGGTCCAGCATTAGGCGATTTTAGCCCTGTTAATAATTATGCAGCTTTGCCACCAATTGGCAAATGGTGGTCTTCTTTTTTAATGCTTATTGGAAGGTTAGAGCTCTTTACTGTTTTAATATTATTGACGCCTTTCTTTTGGCGAAACAGATAAATTTCTATTTTTTTTATTCTTTAATTCTCTAGATTTAATAAAACTTTCCGTTGGTTTATAGCTTGTTGTAAAATAATATGCTGTTATAATTTCTTAAATAGATCGTGTAATAGTATAACCACAATACATCAATTATTATGCAATCAATTACATTAACTTTAGTTTTAGATTCTAATATTGAAACTACTACAATTAATAGTTATTCGGGAATATTAAATTTGGATTATAAAAACATTGTAAAAGCTAATTTTAAAAGCTTTAAATCACCTTCGTTATTTAATATTAAGCAACGTGTAAAAAGCAATCAATTTCAATCGTGTTGTTTTTTAGAAACAGGTTTAAAAGTTTTAATTTTCTTTGTAGGAATCATTATTGCTTTTGTATAAAGTTTCTCTTTTTCTTAGATAGTATTTTATTTTTATATTGAAAACTGTAACATTTTTAATAAAAATGCTGCTTATATATAAAGCAGCTTTTCTTTTTTAGTTGAATAATAAATACTTTAGCTAAACCAAATAGATATTTAGAATTTGCAAGTTCTTAATTAATATATCTATTCATTTAACTTATTGTTTGATACCGAATTAGTTTCGGAATAATACTTAGAGCTTATGGGTGGAGAAGGAGCAATGATACAAGCTAACCAATCTTTAAAAGCTAATAGAAAATTGGTTGGCAAGCGTAAAGAGAAACGATTTAGCTTTGTGCATACTAGTACAGAAAAAACAGAATACGATTTACCAAAATCGACACCTGAAACTATTAGAAGAATTTAGAAAAAAATTAAATGTGAAAGTGAATTACAACAGCAAAAACGTCTAGTCTTACTTGGTTTACTTTTATTTTAGTTTCAGTTTTTATCTTTATTTTATTATAATAAAAAAAGCCTCTAATATAAATTAGAGGCTTTAACTATTTTTGTAAACAGTAGAGCTTAAGCTAAAGCAGTCTTAATTCTCTTTACTGCTTCTTTAATCTGTTCTTGAGAAGCAGCATAACTTATTCTTATACAATCTGGATTTCCAAAAGCTTCACCTGTTACAGTAGCAACAAGCGCTTCTTCTAATAAATATAAAGAAAAATCTGTAGCATTATTTATTGTTTTTCCACGCAACGTTTTTCCGAAGAAAAAAGTAATATCTGGAAACACATAAAAAGCACCTTCTGGTGTATTGGTTTTAAAACCTTCTATGCTATCCAATAAATTTAAAACCATATCACGACGCGTTTTAAACTCGTCTATCATATAATTTACTGTACTTGGATCTGCATTTAAAGCGCTAATTACAGCACGCTGTGCAATACAGTTTGTACCACTTGTTACTTGACCTTGCATTTTGTTGCAGGCACGTGCAATCCAATCTGGAGCACCAATAAAGCCAACTCTCCAACCTGTCATGGCAAAAGCCTTGGATACACCGTTTACTGTTATTGTTCTATCAAACATACCATCAATACTAGCCATACTTGCGTGTGGTTTTCCTGTATAGTTTATATGCTCATAGATCTCATCTGAAACTACATAAATATTTGGATGCTTTATTAAAACTGAAGCTAAAGCTTCTAGTTCTTCTTTACTATATAAAGATCCACTTGGGTTACAAGGTGAGCTAAACCAAAGCATTTTTGTTTTTGGTGTAATGGCTGCTTCAAGTTGCGAAGCTGTCATTTTAAAATCTGTTGTAATAGATGTTTTTACTTCTACTGGAACACCTTCTGCAACTTTAACAATATCGCTATAACTAACCCAATAAGGACAGGGCAAAATAACTTCGTCTCCTTTATTTAACAGTACCTGTGCAATGTTGTATAAAGACTGTTTTGCACCTGTAGAAACTACTACCTGTGGCAATGTATATGTTAAATTATTATCACGTTTAAATTTTGTTATTACAGCTTCTTTTAACTCTACGTAACCATCTACTGGTGAGTAAGAATTGTAATTTTCGTTAACAGCATCTATAGCTGCGTTTTTAATAAAGTCTGGAGTGTTAAAATCTGGCTCTCCCAGACTTAAACCTATAATGTCTTTGCCTTCGGCTCTTAGTTCTCTTGCTTTTGCTGCCATCGCTAAAGTAGCAGATGTTGACATATTGGTTATTCTCTCTGAAAGTAAGTTCATTAGAAATTGTTGGTTAGTAGTATTTAGTAAATTAAGCCATGCCTGGTTTTTGACCTAAGACTTTTAACTGGTTATAGTGCTCTCCAATAGCTTTCCAAATACTGTTGTACTCGTTGTATGGTAAACTAAATTCTTGAGCAGTTTCTTTAACTATTTTAGCTATATTTTTGTAATGAACATGGCTAATATGTGCAAATAAATGATGTTCTACTTGTCTGTTTAAACCACCTGTGTAAAATTCTACTAACCAGTTTTTTGGAGAGAAATTAGACGTTGTAAATAATTGGTGGATTGCCCAAGTGTTTTTCATGGTGCCATTCTCATCTGGAAGCGGCATATCTGTATTTGGCATAACGTGCGCTAATTGAAAAATAACACTTAAAATAATTCCTGCAGTATAATGCATAATTAAAAAGCCTATTAAAACTTGCCACCAAGCATATCCTAAAATCATAGGTAGTACTACCCAAATAGAATAATATAATAGTTTACCAATAATTAGCTTAGTCCACTGTGTTGCAGGTTTTGGAAAATCACCATAAGATAATCTTCTTTTTAAATAAACATAAGTTTGTTTAAAATCTGTAGTAATAGCCCAGTTTACTGTTAATAAACCGTATAATAAAAAGGCATAATATTTTTGATATTGGTGGATTTTTAGCCATTTAGAATGTTTAGAAAAACGTATTATTCTACCTGCATCAATATCTTCATCATGTCCTTGAATATTAGTATAAGTATGGTGTAAAACATTATGTTGTACTTTCCAATTATAGTCGTTACCAGAAATAATATGAATACTACTTCCCATTAATTTATTAACCCATTTCTTACTTGAAAAAGAACCATGATTAGCATCGTGCATAACATTCATTCCTACTCCAGCCATACCAACACCAATAACCATTAAAGATATTACTTGTAACCAGGTTGGTAAATCGACAGTTAATAATAAAACTAATGGACCTAATAATAATGTAAACATTACTATAGCTTTAGTATATAACTTCCAGTTGCCTGTTTTTTTTATGTTATTCTCTTTAAAGTGATTGTTAACACGTTTGTTTAGTGTTTTAAAGAACTTAGCAGAATCAGTTCTTGAAAAAGTTAATGTTTGCTTTGTCATAAATTGTGTTTTATGTTTATATAATAACTTGAAATGTACCAAGAATATTATTAAACAAAGATAATTAATAATTGCATGCTAAGTAATAGAGAAATTCATAAAATTACGTTAGAATAATTTCTATTTTCGCATAAATTTTAATTCCAATGGAACTCATTTTAAAATATTTCCCAAACCTTACTCAAGATCAAATAGATAAGTTTACCAAACTTGAAGCTTTATATCAAGATTGGAATTTAAAAATAAACGTAGTTTCTAGAAAAGATATAGACGAGTTGTATTTGCGTCATGTACTTCATTCTCTTGCTATTGCAAAAATTATAGATTTTAAAGACGATACTAAGATTATGGATGTTGGAACAGGAGGTGGTTTTCCTGGGATTCCTTTGGCTATCCTATTTCCAGAGTGCGATTTCCATTTGGTAGATAGTATTGCCAAGAAACTAAAAGTGGTTAATGAAGTTGTAGAAGGTTTAGGTCTTCAAAACGTAAAAACAACACACACTAGAGTTGAAGAGATTAATGGTACTTACGATTTTATAATAAGTAGAGCAGTTGCAGCTATGCCAACGTTTGTACATTGGGTAAAAGGAAAAGTCTCAAAACATCAAGATAATAACCTTAAAAATGGGATTCTTTATCTTAAAGGTGGCGATTTAAACGAAGAGTTACAGGGCTATACAACTGCTACTATTTATAATATATCAGATTTCTATTATGAAGAGTTTTACGAAACTAAAAAAATAGTCTATTTACCACGAAAGCATTAATTTTAATTTAGGCTTTTGTGTTTTTACTTTCAACTTTATTAAATTGTTATCATATTTAATCTAAGGCTAGATTCCTTGCTAGAAGCTAAATATTCTCGTACTTTTGCAGCCCGAAAAACGATTGGTTTTTCAGCGTAAAAAATAAAGAATTAGAGTATGAGTCCAGCAGGAAAATTAACGTTCGACGTTTTAATAGAAATCCCAAAAGGGAGTAGAAATAAGTATGAATACGATTTTGAATTAAATAAAATTCGCTTCGATCGTATGTTGTTTTCATCCATGATGTATCCAGGAGATTACGGTTTTATTCCAGAAACTTTAGCATTAGATGGCGATCCATTAGACGTTTTGGTAATGGGAACCGAACCTACATTCCCAATGTGTGTTATGGAAGTAAAACCAATAGGTGTTTTCCATATGGCAGACGAAAAAGGACCAGACGAGAAAATAATTTGTGTACCAGTTACAGATCCTATTTGGAATAGTTATAATGATATTGAAGATTTGAATCCACATAGAATAAAAGAAATTACACATTTTTTTCAAGTATATAAAGACTTAGAAAAAAAGAAAGTAGATGTTGGTGGTTGGGGAGACGCAAAGGAAGCTTATACCATATTAAACAAATGTATCGATCGCTATGAAAATAGTGAACATAAAAAAAATGGTGATTTTAAAATTTAAAATTATTATTAAATTATATAAAAGCCTTTTAGAATTTAGTTTTGAAAGGCTTTTTTTAACTTTGAAAGTGTTTTAAACAAAAAACAACTTACTATATTTGTAGTGTGATACAGTTAACAACATTTTTATTTATTGGAGGTCAAGAGTTAATTCTAATTATACTTGCTGTAGTTATGATTTTTGGTGCCAAAAACATTCCTGAGATAGCACGTGGTTTAGCCAAAGGCATGCGTATGCTTAAAGATGCTAGTAACGACATTAAAACTGAAATTACTAAAACTGCAGAGAAACAAGGCTTAGATACAAGCATTACTAAGGATGTGGAAGAAGAGCTAAAAAAGGTGAAAGACGAATTTGAAGACTTTACTGGTTCTATTAGTAGAAAAATGTAAATACTATAATTTTACATTTTGTAAGTT
>NZ_JALZVX010000022.1 GCF_023299985.1 Lacinutrix sp.
AGTCCTTCATTATTAAAACCCATTCTGTTAATAATGCCTTTATCATCTTTAAGTCTAAACAAACGCTTTTTAGGATTACCCACTTGCCCTTTAGGTGTAACTGTTCCTATCTCTATAAAACCAAAACCAAAGTTTGCTAATTCATTATACAATACCGCATTTTTATCGAAACCAGCAGCCAAGCCAACTGGATTTTTAAAGGTTAAACCAAAAAGTTTACGCTCTAACTTAGCATCTTCAACCACATACATGCTTTTAAAAAGCAATGCCATTCCAGGTATTTTGCAAGTGATTTTTATTAAAGAGAATGTAAAATGATGAATTTTTTCGGGATCGAAAAAAAAGAATAATGGTCTTAATAGTGCTTTGTACATTTAATAATGTTTGCACAAAAGTACTTCGAAAAAATGTGATTTACAATTTATATTCCTAATGAATAATCGTACTTTTATACTTTCAAATAAAAGAAGAACAAATGATTTCAAAAGAAGCTATTATAAAACGTTTTGTAGGTTATGTAACTGTTGATACAGAGTCGGATCCTGAAAGCGATACCACACCAAGTACAGCCAAACAATGGGATTTAGCAAATGCACTAGTTATAGAACTTAAAGCCATTGGCATGAGCGATGTTACTATAGACGATAACGCTTATATTATGGCTACATTACCAAGTAATGTTGATCACGATGTACCAACTATTGGTTTTATTTCTCATTTTGATACGACTCCAGATTTTACAGGAGCAAACGTTAAACCTCAAATTATAGAGAATTACGATGGTAAAGATATCATGCTAAACGAGGCTGAAAACATTGTACTGTCTCCAGATTATTTTGATGATTTATTACTATATAAAGGTCAGACTTTAATTACCACAGATGGCACAACGCTTTTAGGAGCAGACGATAAAGCAGGAATTACAGAAATAATTTCGGCAATGGAATACTTAGTTGCAAATCCGCAAATAAAACATGGTACCATAAAAGTTGGTTTTACTCCCGACGAAGAAATTGGTCGTGGTGCTCACAAATTTGATGTAGAAAAGTTTGGAGCAGATTGGGCTTATACTATGGATGGAAGCCAAATTGGTGAATTAGAATACGAAAACTTTAATGCTGCTGGAGCAAAAGTACGTGTTAAAGGAAAAATTGTACATCCAGGATACGCCAAAGGTAAAATGGTAAACTCTATGCACATTGCTACAGAGTTTATAAACTCTTTACCTAGAATGGAAACTCCAGAACATACGGAAGGTTACGAAGGATTCTTTCACCTTTACTCTATTAAAGGAGAAGTAGAAGACACAAGACTAGAATACATTATTCGTGATCATGATCGTGGACATTTTGAAGCACGAAAAGAAGTAATGCAAAAGCTAACCGATGAGTTAAATACGCAATACGGAAGAGAAGTTATTGAAATTGAAATTAAAGATCAATACTTTAACATGAAAGAGAAAGTAGAACCAGTAATGCACATTGTAGATATTGCTGAAGAAGCAATGAAACAATTAGGCATAAAACCACTTATTAAAGCTATTCGTGGTGGTACAGATGGTTCGCAATTAAGTTATATGGGTTTACCTTGCCCAAATATTTTTGCTGGTGGACATAATTTTCATGGACGCTACGAATATGTTCCTGTGGAAAGTATGATTGCAGCTACAAAAGTAATTTGCAAAATTTGTGAGCTAACTGCTGAGAAAAAATAGGTTTACACTTTCGGTTTTACTATACTAACAAATAGAAATTTAGTCTTTATAAAGACGAAAAAACAGAAACAATACAATGTTAAATTATATAAAAGAGGTGTTAAAAAACACACCTTCTGGCTGGTTGACTACAACTACACATAGATTAGATATTTATAATGAAGCACTAGCTAAAACTGAATTTTTAGATCAGTTTGATATTTTATACAAAAATAATAATGCTACAACTGAAGCTTTAAATAAATTACCAACGGCTTACGATTATATTAGACTAGGTCACCCGTTATCTTGCGTGCTAGAATGGGTTATTGCTAACTTAAACAATTTAAACCCAGAACATGTTATTAGTTTTTCATCTCAAACCATGCCTATTTTGGCAATCTTGAGAAAAAATTTATTGGAGAATAAAAATACGCAAATCTCCTACACAGGAGAACTACCTGATTTTTTTAATACTGAAATTCTAAAAACTGTTTACGGTTACGCTTTCGATTTAAAGCAGATTGAAAACGCTTCTGACATTTCAGAATTTAATGGAAGTGCTATTTTTATTTCTAATGACACTAAATTTGGAAGTATAGAAGCGAATCCGAATATTGATTTTTATGTTAATCTTCATGGACACTTAGGCAGTGTTTTATTAATTAACGGTAAACATAACAACAATTATGTTTCAGATATACAACATGTAAGAAGAAGAGAAACCATTGCAATGACACCAAGCAATGCACATACTGCTTTACAATCTATAGTAAATAAGTCTTCAATTAAAAATGAAACTATAAATGGCACCAATAAAACAAGTGTTTTAAATGCTATTAATAAAATAACAAATACTACAACAAAACCATTAGTAGCGTCAAGTGGCTTATCTATACAATATGCCATTTTAATGGGACTTGTTAACGATGCAATAGAAAACCACAAAGGAAAAGCCATAAAAATTGTTGTACCTCCAAATTGTTATGGTGGCACAAACGACCAAGCAAGACGCGTTGCTGCTTGTATAGATAATGTAGAAATAGTGGATTTGTTAGTAGATGGTAATAATGATATGGTACAAAGTATTGATACCGTTTTAAATACTATCGCTGCAAAAGATGCCATACCATACATTATTGCAGAGATTCCAACAAATCCAAGAGTTGAAGTACCAAATCTTTTAAAATTAAAGGCCGTTTTAAGTCAAGAGCGTAAAACTAAAACTGGTGAAATAGCTATAGATCCTGTTTTTATATTAGACCAAACATTTTGTCCAAATGTACATTTTTTAGGCGAAGACAATATACTCGCTAATATTAGAACCATTTCATTTGCAAGTGGCTCTAAATTTCCAAGTGGTGGACAATGTACAGCTGGCTATTGTGTTGCAAACACTATAACAACAGCTTTGCTAGAAAAAATAGAAATACAACTTTACCTTTGCGATAATGAAGCTACAGGTTTTCAATATCAAATTTTAGCCAAGCAACTACCATCTATGACACAAAGGATTACAAATGCTTATAACAACACGCGAGAATTTGTAAACTACATCAATAAAACATTACCACAAGCGAAAATAAATTTTGTATCTCAAGAACTGGCAGGACAAGGTTTTACACCTTCTGTTTTTTCATTAGACCTTCCTACAAAAGGCAATACAGACCAAGAGAAAGAAAACTATAAGCGTGCATTAAATTTAAAATTAATAAATTTAATGATCACTAAAATACCCAACGAAAGTAAATTTTGTGTAAGCTATGGACAGTTAAATGGTTGTTACTGGACTATACCAGCAACCTCTACGCAAGGCACAACTAAAGAAGGTGATAAGGATTATATAGTGCGTGCGTCTTTATCTCCTAACCTAGATCTTGAATTGCATAAAAAAGTGTTTTTAGAGTTTGTTGAGAGTCTTTAAGAGCTTCAATTTAAGGATAGCAACAGTAGGAACTATTCTATTAATGAGTTAAGTACAATTTAAGGTATTTGTAATTTATACCAATTTTTGATATAAATGGATTCAAATGAATAAAAACACATCAATACCTCTTGGGAATTATTTCGACCAACTTGTGCAAAGTAGTATAAACGAAGGAAGATTTAAAAATGTTAGTGAAGTAATTCGTGCAGGATTAAGACTTTTGGAAGAAGAAGAAACTAAAGTTATTGCTTTGAAAAAAGCAATTCAAGAAGGAGTTGATAACGGAATAGCTCATGCCTTTGATCCAAAAAAACATCTTGAATCTCTAAAAGCGAAAAAACACGCTAATGGCTAAATATAAGTTGACCAACAAAGCCGTTGAAGATTTATCGAAGATTTTGGATTATACATTTAAAAATTGGTGGGAAAGACAAGCTGACAAATACTACTGTTCGCACATTTCTAATTGTCAAGAAATTGTAGAGAATCAAGAAAACAGTACAATGGAATATCATAACAACTTCTAGGAATCAAAACTAATCGACATATAATATTCTACAGAACTTTAAACGATAACTATGTTGAGATAACGAGAATTTTACATAAAAAAATGGATTTAAAAATAGACTGACGAAATAAAAACTACATATAACAAATCTCTTTATAAGTCGAAAAAAAATCAGAAAGCACAGTTTAAAAACTGTGCTTTCTGATTTTTACTTTTATAAATTTGGTAGTATCAAAAGATGTTTCGTGATACTCTAAATAACATAATTGTCTATTTATTTCTTAGGAATCTCTTTTAATATCTCTAAAACAAAGTTCCAATATTTTTTAGCTGAAGAAATTTGAGCACGTTCATCTGGACTGTGAGCACCTTTTATGGTTGGTCCAAAACTAATCATTTCCATATCTGGATAATTTTGCCCAAGAATACCACATTCTAATCCTGCATGACAAGCAGCAACATGTGCTTTTTCACCATTTATTTTTTCGTATAAACTACTTAATACTTTTAAAATAGAAGAATCCATATTTGGTGTCCAACCAGGATAATCTCCAGACAATTCAACCTCACAACCTGTTAACTCAAAAGTAGCACGCAACATATTTGCTAAATCTACTTTAGAACTTTCAACAGACGAGCGTGTTAAACAACCAATTTTGATACTACCATCTTTTACTATTACTCTAGCAACGTTGTTAGATGTTTCTACCAAGTCTTTAATATCTGCACTCATACGATACACACCATTAATGGCAGCATATAATGCACGTGTAATACCTTCTTGAACACCTAAATCCATTATTTTTTCTGGTGTTTCGGTTTTAGAAATTACTATCTCTAAATCTGGTTCCATTGTCTTTAATTCTTTCTGAATGGTTTTAACTAACAAACTCATTTCTGTATCAAAAGCTGCTTCATGCATAGCATCTATTGCTACAATAGTTTTACTCTCTCTTGGTATTGCGTTACGCAAACTTCCACCATCTATTTGAGAAATTCTTAAACCAAAGTTTTCAAAACCATCAAATAATAAACGATTCATTATTTTATTAGCGTTACCTAAACCTTCATGTATTTGCATACCAGAATGTCCACCTTGTAAACCTTTTACAACAATTTCAAAACCTATTTTAAACTCAGGTGTTTCCTCTTCAGTATATGTTCTAGTAGCTGTAACATCTATTCCTCCTGCACAACCTACTCCAATCTCATCATCTTCTTCGGTATCTAAGTTTAATAAAATACCTCCAGAAAGCAAACCGCCTTTTAAGCCCATGGCACCTGTCATCCCTGTTTCTTCATCTATTGTAAATAAAGCCTCAATTGCAGGATGCACAATGTCTGTACTTTCTAAAATAGCCATAATAGTTGCTACTCCTAAGCCATTATCTGCACCTAAAGTTGTGCCTTTTGCTTTTACCCAGTCGCCTTCAACATGCATTTCGATACCTTGGTTATCGAAATCGAAAGTAGTGTCTGCATTTTTTTGATGTACCATATCTAAATGCGATTGCATAACAATAGTTACACGATCTTCCATACCTCTAGTTGCTGGCTTTTTAATAATAACATTTCCAACTTCGTCTTCTATAACTTCTAAACCTAAATTGGTTCCAAAATCCTTCATAAAAGCGATAACACGTTCTTCTTTTTTAGAAGGTCTTGGCACTGCATTTAAGTCGGCAAATTTGTTCCACAATTCTTTTGGTTCTAAAGCTCTTATTTCAGTATTCATGTTTTATTTTATTTTATGAATTGCAAAAGTACAAAAAAGACTTGTTGTGTTACAAAAACCTGAGTGGTCTAACAGAAAATTAACTATTTTTGAAGTATGCTGAAAAACAAAAAAATCCTTATTGCGTTTTCAATACTTCCTGCTTTTTTAATAGTGAAGCTATTGGCAAATTTTCCTGATTTTGTTGACAACTATTACAGCAAAGGTTTATATCCACTAACCTCAAAACTATTTCGCTATACTTTAGGTTGGTTACCTTTTTCTTTTGGAGACTTTATTTACAGCTTTGCCATTATCTACATTTTAAGATGGTTAATAATTAATAGAAAAAGAATTATTAACGATTTTAAAAATTGGCTTATCGATGTGTTTTCGGCATTATCTATTGTTTACATCGCCTTTCATTTATTTTGGGCAATGAATTATTACCGTTTACCGCTTCATAAAAACCTAAATTTAAAAGCAGATTATACTACTGAAGAACTTATTACGGTTACTAAAAACCTGATTGAAAAATCTAACGCTATTCATCTTAAAATAGCAAAAAACGATACTATAAAAGTGGTTTTTTCTTATTCTAAGTCAGACGTTATGTCAAAGGTTCCCGAAGGTTATTTAGCATTACAGAAAACGTTTCCACAGTTAGAATATAAAGGAAAAAGCATAAAAAAATCCTTACTTAGTTTCCCTTTAACGTATATGGGATTTAGTGGTTATTTAAATCCTTTATCTAATGAAGCACAAATAAATAGTATGATTCCTGTGTTTAAAATTCCAACCACAGCTTCTCATGAAGTTGCACACCAATTAGGTTATGCTGCAGAAAACGAGGCTAATTTTATTGGTTTTTTGGCAGCTACAAATAACGAAGATATCTATTTTAAATACTCTGGTTACACCTTTGGATTAAGACATTGTTTGCATGAAATCTACAAACGCAATCCTGAACAATACAAAGTGCTTTTACAAACCGTAAATGCAGGTATTTTAAAAAACTATCAAGAAGTTCGTGTCTTTTGGGATAGCCATGAAAACCCAATAGAACCTTTATTTAAAACCACATATAACACTTTTTTAGAAGCCAATAACCAAAAAGGAGGCATGAAAAGTTATAGCTATGTCGTTGCACTTTTAGTTAATTATCTTCAAGACAAAACACTTTAACAGTATTCATTTGCATTAAATCTACTCTATTTACTACCTTTAAGACTTAATTTCTCTTTTAAACTAACTTATGATTAAAAAAACAGCTCTACTTGTTTGTCTTGTATT